>NZ_QTMM01000030.1:0-29636 GCF_003635445.1 Parabacteroides sp. AF17-3
ATATATATCAAACGAATCACTTATACTGTAACCGGGCTGAGTTCGATACAAGTCTTAATGATTTTGAATCAGAAGTTTTTTATCTTAGCCAGCATAACCACAGGATTATCCTCTTCCCCTAAATGAGTTGCTATTTCTTTTAACTGACCTTTCAATTTACCTTTCCCTTCAATAAGTGACAAAGCATCTAAAGATACGGCGAAAGCAACCTCTTCGTTTAAAACACATACCGACAAATCTTCCTCACGACTATCAAAGTCTGCATTATGAACTATAGAATGATAAATCTTTTTTTCCTGCCTGTCATATATTAAATCAACAGTTGGCATTTTGTCATTCTTTTCGAAATCGCATTCCTTTTTCACCGTTTGCATAAAATAATAACGATCCGTCAAGACTCCCGGAAAAAGAAAGACTTCCGGCGTCATTGTCTGTACAGAAGGAGTCCTGACCATAAACGGACGAAGATCTCCGTTCGGCCGATGGGCATAGATAGTATCGGCTGAAGGTTCACTCAAAATCCAATCGCCCTGATAAGAAGATATAAAACTATTACCGGGAACACTTGCGTAAATCCCATCCGCTGCACGCTTTACGATTACCGGAGAGATTCTCTTCCCATATGGAAGCTCAATATCCGTCCAACTTCCATCTTGTGTAGACAAAAGAAAGAACGTAGACGAAGAAGACTCGTTCTCGGGCGAATAAACATTTTGAGAAAGAAAATGATTTTCATCATAATCGTACAAGTTCGTGACAAGTGCACCCTGTTTATAAGGGATTGTCCTTTTATAATTGCCATCCAAATCATATACCTGGATTTTACTTGAAGGACCGTCATTCACAAACATCTCATCCTCTTCTTTATTCAAATGAACATTAAAAGGCAATATATACTCTTCCGGACCTTGACCTCTACGATTAATCTTCTTCAATCCTTTGCCAGTCGACCGGTCAAATATCAAAATTTCCCCCTGACGAACATTCGTCAATACCAAGATATCTTTACCGACATCCGTGATCTTACCTTTGACAACAAATTCATCCGTCGTTTCCAACGGAATATATTCCACATCCATAAAATCCTGCAAAACCAGTTCTTTCTTTGGATAATTTACCGTAACATCTACTGTGACAAGACTGTCTGATTTATCAACTCCGCATCCCATTAATATGAATAGAATAGCTCCCAACATAAGATTTCTACTTTTCATGTTTTCAGTTATATTAGTTATTAAACATAGACTATTTTATTTGGATTCGTAAAAGTAGAAACCGCCCCAAAGACCACCAAGGATTTGATGTCACAAAAATGTCACATTTTTAAGCATCTAATAAACAACATCATAGAGGGGATAAAAGCGTCAAAAGGTTTTGATGAACTTATCGAAATCCTGTGCGGATCCCTTCTCTTGAGTCAATCTTTCATACAAACGCTTACGTTTATTGGATATCGCCTGACTATTCACTGATAATAAAACAGCAATTCGCCCTACCGGAATCTCCAATTTCACCAAATAACACACATTCAAATCCAACTCAGATATACGGGGATACAACATTCTTATCTTACCTGTAAAATCTTTATACAATATATGATCTATCATTTTAATGACCTCCGCCCATTGTACTTCATCCAGTTTTTTCCATTCTGCGTACACTCCCCGATATAATTCAGAGGTGAAGAACGGATGCGATGAATTTATCTTCTCCTGAACAGACGTTGTAAACCGGGAAGATTGTTCGGATAATTGGGCCACAACCGCTTCATACTGTTGTTCCAACTGCGCCATAACTGCATTTCGCTCTTCTAAATATTGCTGACTGTTCAAGTATTGCTGTTCCTTACGACGCAAAGACTGGTTAAGCTGCTCCTCCTTCTTTTTCCTTTCTTTCCACAGATAAAAAATGATACAGACGACGAACAGCAGACAGCCAACGCCCCCCAAAGAGAGTTTATACAACTTGCCTGTCTTACGATCCGATTCTTGCCGATAATATTCCTTTTTCTTTTCAATCTCACGATAGTCATACAGTCGTTGCAACCTGGCAAGGGTCTCCATTTTGGTCAGGTTATCAATCGAATCACGAAATACGTTATATTGCTCCTGATAAAAAGCATAAGTCGGCCAATTATGCCGGGACTTTTCGAATTGCGCCAAATATAGATAGAGATCTTTTAAGGTATACGGATCTGTACTTTGACGACAGAAAGACAGATAATGATATGCCGAATCTTTCTTTCCCATTCTTAAATAAAGACTCCCCAACGCCAGGCTGACTAAACAGGAATCTTCAACAGTCTCTGCCCGATCATAAGCCATATGAGCGCAAGACACCCCTTTTTCATAATCTCCCATCCGTGCATACGCACCAGTCAATTCATTAAACATACAAAATTTATGTACATCCGAAGTATACTTCAATGCTTTTGTATAATTAGCGACCGCACTATCCAAACGATGCTCATTCAGATGAATCCGGGCCATATCCCTGAACACCAGCGATAAACGAACCGTATCCCGGTTTTTCTCAAAATAGCCGACAGCCTTTTGCTGGAAATATGAAGCCTGGCTATACAAATCCTGATAAGTATACAATGTACCCAAATTAGCGCATATACGTCCTAAAAACACGTATCTTTCCAATTCAATTCCTAATTTATAAGCTCTCAAATAGTAGTCCTGCGCCTGAATTGCATCGTTTAAATCTTGAAGAGCAATTCCATAATAATAATATGCCTGCATCTTACGCTCGGGCAAATCATTCTTCTCATAATAACTCACTGCAATCTGTATCAAAGAATCTGAAGTATGTTTTATCTGCTTTCTATCTAGCACCGACGTATACAACAGACACCAAAGAGCTTGTTGTTGCTCTGATAATTCTTCCATCTGTTGAATACTATCCAACAATATCAACGCCTTGTCCGGTTCTTTCTCAATAGATTTTTCTGCCACTCTCAACAAGGCAGTCACTTCACCCTTTTTGCTACCAAAAAACACAAAGCCGAGCAGAACCAATAGAAGGGAAAAATGTAGTATCCACTTATCCATAGGTATGATTTAAGGCATGCAAGATAAAACTTTATTTTCAGAAAGACAGTTACCCTCTTCGTGTATTTTTGCAGAATCTTTTAAATAACTTTTTTATCTTTGCAATTTATCATTATCATTAATTTAAACTTAATCTAAAATGGAATCAGTAGTGAAAAGAGTAACAGCCACAAGCTTATTGGCCTCTTGTGCAGTATCATTGGCCTTGTTTACCTCTTGTGCAGGTGTTGAGCAAAACACGCTTACTCCCGAAGAAGTCGCTGACGGATGGCAACTTCTTTTCGACGGAAAAACACTCAACGGGTGGAAAGACTATAACGGAACCACCCTGACACAACCCTGGCACGTAGTAGACGGATGTATCCAGGCAAAAGGTGACGGCAGCGATGCCAGCGGTTATATCGTAACCGACAAACAGTATGAAAACTTCGAATTGTCATGGGACTGGAAACTGTCTAAAGGCGGCAACAGCGGTATGCTTTATCATGTTGTTGAACGTCCGCAATTTGCCGTACCCTATGTAACAGGTCCGGAATATCAGTTGATCGACGAGCCTAACTTCCCGGAACCTCTGGAAGAATGGCAGAAACTAGGTGTCGATTATGCCATGCATTTGCCTGACAAATCCAAAATGAAGGTTAATCCGCAAGGCGAATGGAACAACTCCAAGATTGTATTCGACAATGGCCATGTAGAACATTGGCTGAATGGTCAGAAAATCCTAGAATTCGAAGCTTGGACAGACGATTGGTATGAAAAGAAAAACAGCGGAAAATGGGCAAACGCTCCTGAATACGGTTTAGCTAAAAAAGGTGTCCTCTGTTTACAGGATCATGGTTATCCAGCTTCTTTCCGTAACATAAAGATCAAAGAACTTCCCCGTAAGTCCAAAGAAGTCAACCTCTTCAACGGTGTTGACCTGAAAGGCTGGGAAGCATACGGTACAGAATTATGGTATGTAAAAGACGGTTTACTGATTTGCGAAAGCGGTCCGGACAAAAAATATGGTTATCTGGCAACACGTGATTACTATGATGATTTCGACCTGACAGTAGAATTCAAACAGGAAGCCGACGGTAACTCTGGCGTATTTATCCGTTCTTTCATTGAAGAAGACGTAAAAGTAAACGGATGGCAGGTTGAAGTTGCTCCTAAAGGACACGATACCGGCGGTATCTACGAATCATACGGACGCGGATGGTTGATCCAGATCCCGGATGAAAAAGAAACAATCCTGAAAGAAGGCGACTGGAACACCATGCGTATCAAAGTGCAGGGTGATAATGTACAGACCTGGTTGAATGGCGAAGAAATGGTTAACATCAATGATGAAAAAATCGGTGCCGGTCAGGGCCGCATTGCTTTACAGATCCACGACGGTGGTGGCATCAAAGTATTATGGCGTAATCTGAAACTGAAAACGTTATAATCAACTAATAACACATAAAAATCCCCGGCGGAATGCTCTGCCGGGGATTTTTTATTTCTATCATCTACGTCCATGTCCTTTTTTACGAGGAGCTTTTTTTTGTTTTTCCTGATACTGCTTATATTGTTCGTCCGTCAGAATCTTCTTAATTTGAGCCTCTTTTTCAGTACGCATGGCTGTCATTTTTTCCCGCATCTTTTCGCGGTCATCTTTTACAGCCTCACGTTCCTTATTCATTTGTTCCCGGAAATCAGCCTCAACCTTACGAAACTCCGCAGCTTGCTTATCGTCGAGTTTCAATTCCTCGATCATTTTTTCACTACGTTGAGAGGGATCTCCCTTCTTTCCCTGACGATTACCACTTTGTGCAAAAACTGTTGCCGAACTAATCAGGATAACCAAAAACAATCCTATTACCTTCTTCATAAACTAATACTTATTACTAAATTAATATTTTCCTGTTTGTGAAGCGCTTCGATATAATAGACTTTGTTACATGGAAATAGTTTAATCGTTCTGCAAAAAAAATATTTTTTATTCAGTCGGTCCTATCACTATTCCTTCAGCAGCCCATTTATTTTTAAAGTAATCAAGAGATTTCAGGAAACGATTGTAATCTTTTTTATCCGAACCGCTCCATCCTGTTTCTGCATAAGCAGCAATACGCGGATAAGTCAACCGGTTCATGCTTTCAACCGTAGGAATAAATTCACCCCACATCTGACAACCAAGTCCTAACACTCTGCTTTGTTCTTCAGGAGACAACCCTTCAGGAACCGGATTGAAAGCATAAGCCTTGGATAAAGGTATCGATTCATAATTGTAATCCACATAAGTATACTCATGGTAAGAATTTACCACATCATATCCTTTATCGATCGTTTTCTTGATAAGAGCCGGATCGCCCTTCCAAAAATGAACGATCGTACCTTTTGCCAACTGCTGTTCTGCTTCTTTCGTATCCTCTTCCGACTGATATTCATGCAGTTTATCTCCGGTAATTTCATTCCACCCCATCATTCGCTTTCCTTTTACCGCCAGCATATTGGAGATTTCATTTGTGAAATAGATCTGAAGTTCAGCCGGAGTCTTCAAACCTTTCTTTGCCATATAACTACGTATTGCCGGAGATGCTTTCCACTGATCGTATTTCACTTCATCACCTCCGATATGGAATACCGGGCTTGGGAATAACGCTATCACTTCATTGGTTACATCATCCAGAAATTGCAACACTTTAGGATCGGAAACATTCAGCACTTCATAATGTACTCCGAATTTTCCGGGAACTTTGATCTGCTTTCCGCTTGTGCCCAACCAGGGATAAGAAGCGATAGCCGCACTGGCATGTCCCGGCATACTTACTTCCGGAACAATGGTAATATGGCGTTTAGAGGCATAATCAACAATTTCTTTTATATCTTCCTGTGTATAAAATCCTCCATGCCGTTTCCCGTCATACACGTCACTACCAAAATGGTTGATTTCCGAAGAATCGCGGAAAGCACCGATTTCAGTCAGTTTCGGATATTTTTTAATTTCAATCCTCCAACCCTGGTCATTAGTAAGATGCCAATGGAACGTGTTCATTTTCAGTTGTGACATTTCATCCAAAAGTTTCAGGACAACATCTTTTCCTTTAAAGTAACGTCCTTCATCCAGCATAAAAGCACGCCAGGAAAAAGCCGGATAGTCAGAAACTGAAGCTCTCTGTATCATATATTTTCCATCTTTCTCCTTGATGATCTGCCGCAACGTCTGCACACCATTCAAAATACCGGCAGGAGTTCCGGCTTTTATCTCCACTTTTCCGGAAGATACTTCCAGTTGATATCCTTCCGGCTTATCCGGTAAAACTGCCGGATCAAGTACCAGGTTAATATCACCTTTACCTGTATCCTTTACAGTAGCACTAAGTGAAAAATCAGAAGAAAGAGCCTTTTGCAACAACCCTGCCTCATTATTCAAATCCCCGGAATAAGAAATAACCGGATGATTCCCCATTTTGAAAAAACCAGGTGTATAGGAAATTTCCTGAGGCTGCGGGATGATTGCATACTCTTCGACTGGTGGAGCCTGGCAGGCACAAAGGAAGACAAAACACAAAAAAGTCAGAATGTTTGTTTTCATGTACTTTAGATTTATTAGATATAAGATATTGTAAAAAAACACTCTACAAAGTAATAAGATAAAAACAGAATACACAAACTTAAACTAAAAAAACAACAAAAATGAAATTAACCGGACTCAGGCATAGTATCCCGAGTCCGGTTTCCAATAAAAATAAATTCTAACCTAGATAATTATAGATCCCCCTTTTCTCAACTCGTTCCTAACTTCGTTACTTGAAACATCCCTAATTCTTTTTTGCTGTTGTAGTGCCAGATATGAAGTAACACCGGCAGCCTCACCAACCTGATTCATATTCACCATAACCCTTATGCCGGAATAAGCAATAATCGCAGCATCCAGCATTCTTCCGGCAACCATCAGATTATCATGTTTTTCTGGTATGATCGAACGAAGCGGTATTTGATAGAAAGTTGGATCTACATCCATTTCTTTTCTCCACCGCCCTTTCTGATCTGCAAAACCCGGCCTTACATATACCTCAGAACCATCAAGATATCTAAAAGTCAAACCAGGTTTATCCTGATGATGAATATCTAAACGATAGCTTCCATTCGCTATCGCATCATCAAAATGTTTTCCATACATCGCGTCTTCATCACTAATCTGATAAAGACATTTTATATGCCTTGTTTCCCGTATTCCAATGTATGACGGCAAAGCAACCAGACCGGGGAGATTTTCCTTCTTCCCATATTTCCTCAACATATCCATAATTGCACGAATTTGTCTTCTGCCTTCTATTTCCGCTCTCGTTAAATCATCTGCAACAGCGCAGTCCGCTTTATATACCCGTGTTCCCGCAAGCATATAAACATTTGTCTCAGGCAGCGTTGCTCCCCAAACAAATCCATCCGGAATATTAAATTCTGCTCCATGCTTTTTTAATAGTTCGTCGAATTCTCCGGAATTCCAACCTTCAAAATGTGCACAAGTCGTGGGAGGTTGCAGTAATTCAAAAGCATAAGATTTTAGACCTAAACGATAACAAAGGTCTCCATCCCCCGTAGCATCTATAAAGTATTTTGCTTTAATAATTCCTCTTCCCGATTTATTATCAATCACAATACCAACAAGCTTACCAGACTCATCTAGACAAGGCTCAGAAAACAATGTATGCAGATAAGGATGAATGCCAGACTCCAATACCAATTCATCCAACTCTATTTTTAGTTCTTGAGAATTAAATGTATAAGCGGAACTTGGATAATATGGATTCGTCATAACTGCATTACGCAAAGACAAACGTTCTATCATCTCGCTTGTCAGCCCTGCTATAATCTGTTGTTTTGCTTCCGTGTCATATAAAGAATGCCAAATATTAACTAAAGAACTTGTAGCCACACCTCCAAATGCGTTTTGCTTTTCTACGACTGCAACTTTTGCACCTAATCGAGCAGCCCGCACTCCTGCAAACACACCGGTACAACTCCCTCCCAATATACAAATATCCACTTCCTCAACAACAGGCAACTCCATCCGAGTGGTTTTCCATTTAGAATTTCCACTACAAGCTGTAAAAGAAGAGAGTACACTGACTCCTACTCCTCCCAATAATCTATTTAAAAAATTCCTCCTTGTTTGCATAAGACACATCTTTGCTTTTTAATACCCATAATTTTGAGTCAAATTTTTATTGACATCTCTTTCTGTTTGAGGAATAGGCCATAAATAATCTACATCCTCTCTGAAGAACGTTTCATCAATCAAATAATATCCATTTTCATCAACCGGAACAGTTGTATATGTAGGAGCATCTTTCGCTGAACAAACTTTCATTCCATGAAAACGGGTCTGCAAATAAATATGAGCTGTGCGCCATCGGAACAAATCAAATAATCGTAATCCTTCCCAAGCCAATTCAACACGCCGTTCACGTCTTAAGATAGTGGTCAACTTATCCGGATTTGTTTCCGTAACAGAAGGCATCTTTATTTCTTCACGCCCTCTGACACGATTGATGGTTTCATCTAATAAATGCTGAGTTATAGGACTTCCAGACTCTATATTAGCTTCCAGATAACTCAACAAAACCTCTGCATAACGAATCATGGGGAAATCACAACCATAAGAATTCAAATTACCTTCATAACTTTCATCACAAAACTTACGCACAGCATAACCACTCCAAGGACGTCGCAACAATTGATCCATATAAATAGATGGATTAGAATCCGGATGAGCGATATAAAGTATTCCTTTAAAAACAGACACATTATCAACAAATACAGTTTTCAACAACCTCGGATCCCGATTTTCATATGGCTTCTCCGGATCAAATAACGGAGATTCGTGAATTGGTAATCCATCTATACAACAAAACTCTTCTACCAATTCATTATAAGGGCTGAAATGATGCCATCCTCCCCATGTAAAACCTTGACAAACTAGCTGAATCGAATTAGTATAAAGATCTTGAGTACGCTTGCTCACCAATAAAAACTCTTTACTGTTTTCGCCCTTTTCAATAAATAAGTCACTAAATCGCGGATCTATTTCATAAACACCTAAGTTCATAATTTGCTTATAGGTATCTTTCGCTTCTTCCCATCTTTTTTCCGCTAAAAACACCCTACCCAAGATCCCCAAAGCACCACCTTTAGTTATCCGTCCATAATCTTCATTTGGACGCGTAACTGGCAAATCACGAATAGCCTCTTGCAATTCTGTCACAATAAAATTGACAACCGTCTCTTTCGAATCACGAAAAACACTATTTGCTTCATCAACAGTTAATACTTTTGTCACCAAGGGTACATCTCCCCACAAAAATGACAACCAAAAATAATTATATGCCCTAATAGATTTCACTTCTGCTTTCATGACTTTCATTTCCTCGATATCCATTTCCACACGATCTATATTTTCGAGAAAATTATTACATTTTATAATCTTCTGATAAGAAGTAGCCCATAACTCTGCCGTCCTTGCAAATGAAGCCGTCAAATCACCACTATTAATATCAGCCACATTATAATCTTTGTCAAATCCATTATCTGTAGAAGCTTCAAAAAATCTCAAATAAGTATCTTGATTCCACAAATCATAAATCGTTTTTACAGTTGTCGATCCAGTCAATTTATCTGTTTGATAAACTCCTGTCAACGCCAATTTTGCATCACTCTCCGTTTTCCAAAATGTTTCAGTAGACAAACAATCCAATGGATTCTTATCCAATAAACTATCACATCCCATCAGTCCGAATGCAAGGATAATCGAAATAAAACCATATATTCTCATAACTTTCATATTACTTGTTTATTAAAATGTAACATTAATACCAAACATAAAATCTCGAACTGCCGGGTATTGGCTTCTCCTTTCCGGATCCCATCCCTCTAAATAATTATGAAATGTTACAACATTCTTTACACTGGCATATAACCGCAAATTCGACATACCCAAAAAATGTATCTGTGAAGAAGGAAATGTATATCCAATCTGTATATCATTGATACGCAAAAAAGAGGCATTCATAAGCCGGTAAGTAGATGTATATAATTGTTGTTCATTTCCTCCTAAAATCAACATTCTAGGATAAGTTGCATCATGGTTTGTTTCTGTCCAGTGTCCCTTTGCCATCCATTCCTGAGGATTCGACCCCCAATAAAAAGCATTAGCCTGAAACCCATCTATAAGTCTATGCATACCGGCCACTCCACTCATATTCAACAAGAAATCTACCTGTTTATATCCAACATTCATATTTAATCCAAAATTCCAATTAGGAAATTTATCACCAATTATCTTACGATCATAATCAGCATTTACCACTCCATCCGGAACTCCGTCGGGACCACTAATATCCACTAACTTCAAATCACCAGGTTTAGCAGTTCTTGGTTGTTTTGCATAATTATCTATTTCTTCCTGACTGTTAAAGAAGCCATCCGTCACATAACCATAAATTGATTCCAAAGAATAACCGACAAAAAGACCTCCATCAATATCTCTTTCCACATTTGCTAACTTTTTTACTCTGTTCTTTACATACGACAAATTACCTGCTATGCTATAAGAAAAATCACCTATTATATTACGATGCTGAATAGAAAGATCTATTCCTTTATTAACCACAGTCCCTGCATTTTGAACAGAAGGGGTCATTCCCAATATCTTCGAAGCGGTTACATTATATAATATGTCGGAAGTTTCTTTATTATAATAATCTGCAGTCAATGTCATTTTATTATCAAATAAAGACAAATCAAATCCCACATTCGCAACTTTAGTCGACTCCCAAGTTATATTTGTACTCGGTACTACTGTTGCAGCAGCTCCAGGCCATAAGACCTCCGACACACCGAAAGGAACATTCATTCCTAACGTAAGCACTTGTTGATAAGGATAATTTCCAATATTTTGATTGCCTAATGTACCCCAAGATACTCTCAATTTTAAATTATTAATCATCGGCACATCAAAAAAATCCTCTTGTGATACAATCCATCCACCTGAAATAGAAGGGAAAAATCCCCACCTGTTACTTTTAGGGAATCTGGAAGAAGCATCATATCTGGCACTCATTTCAAGAAGATATCGATCTTTGAAAGAATAATTAATTCTTCCGAAAAAAGAAGCCAAAGCCCATTCTGATGCAGAACCACTATTCTGCTGGTTAGATGCGGAACCTGCATTTATTTCATATAAAGCATTGTTGGGAAAATTATCACGATAAGCTTCCACCCATTCATCCTTATTACTCTCCTGTGAATAACCTAAAAGAAAATGAAACAAATGATCCTTCAATAATAAATCATAATTCAAATAAGCCTGTAATGTCAATAACGAGTTTCTCGTATTACGCACTCTCAAATCGGAAGGAGAAGCAGTATTATATTGATCTATCACCAATGTTGGTCTAAATTTTTTAAAATCATTACTGGTATAATCATATCCTGCGATCCCTGTCAACTTCAAATCCTTCAAAATATTCCACTCAAAATTGGCACTTGCAACAGCATTTACATCACTGTATTTGATAAAAGACTCGCTATCCATCCATCCTTCAACAGTAAATCCTGTTTGGTTTCCATAATATCCGTCCGAACGTTTTCCTGCAACCGTATTCGGAATCTTCAAAGAATAATCAATAAGCCCCTCCACACCATCACTAGGAGCACTGTCTACTGCGGTAGGTTCATGACGGTCTCCTCGTTGTCCTGCAAATTTTACATTAATCTTAAAATTATCTCTTATTCTACTATTTGCATTAAACATCACATTGTACCGTTTGTAATTAGTTTCATCAACAATACCATTTTGATTAAGATAGCCCAAAGAAAACATATATGAATTCTTTTCCGTACCACCTGTTATTCCTACGTATTGATTTGTCTGGAACCCGTTACCGGATGAAATAAGATCATCATAATGTCGTTTATTCGGATAGTTATCCGGATCTTCTCCCGATTTAAACTTCGCAATCTCTTCGGCTGTATACTGTGGACTTCCTCCACTATTAATCAACGCCTCATTATATAGCTCCGCATACGTCCAGGAATCTACAATCTTCGCTTTATCTGCCACTCGTGAAAAGCCAAAACTTCCCTGATATGTAATATGCGCTTTCCCCTCTTTACCATTTTTAGTCTTGATTAATATTACCCCATTTGCAGCCCTGGTTCCGTATATAGAAGCTGATGCTGCATCCTTTAAAACAGAAATACTCTCAATATCATTCGCATTCACATTATCCAACGAAGAAGATAATCCGTCAACCAGTACCAATGGAGAGTTTCCCGCACTACTGAAAGTTCCCAATCCACGAATCGTTACAGAAGACTGATCTGCCCCTGGTTGTCCGGAACCTTGTGTAACATTGATACCGCTAACCATTCCCGATAATAATTGAGAGGTTTGTGTCACTTTCAATTTCCCTATATCTTTCGTGCTTAATGCCGATACAGATCCTGTCAAATTGACTTTTTTCTGCGTACCGAATCCCACAACTACAACTTCATCCAAACTAGTCGAATCTTCCTGTAAATCAACATCGATCACTTCTTTATTACTTACTGTAATTTCTTGTGACATATAGCCGATATAAGAAACAGACAATATATCAGACGATGAAACCTCCAAAGAGAACCTACCATCTATATCAGTAATCGTTCCGTTTGTTGAGCCTTTCACTAAGACATTCACTCCGATAACAGGTTCACCTGTACTTTTATCTTTAACTACCCCTGTTATCCTTCGCCTATCCTGTAAAATTCTAGATGCTTCATTTGCCGAAAGAATAATATCCTTATCTACGACCTTATAAGCAACATTTGAATTTTTAAATATTTGATCCAGGATTGTAAAAAC
Organism: Parabacteroides sp. AF17-3; assembly: GCF_003635445.1. Classification (NCBI taxonomy): domain Bacteria; kingdom Pseudomonadati; phylum Bacteroidota; class Bacteroidia; order Bacteroidales; family Tannerellaceae; genus Parabacteroides; species Parabacteroides sp. AF17-3. Next base: position 12,928 of record NZ_QTMM01000030.1, read on the forward strand.
AGATTTATCTTTTACGTTTACCGAAACTGTTCTATGGATATCGATAATCTTGCTGTTATAAAAGAAATGAAAATCAGTTCGCGTTTCAATCTCTTCCAATACATCAAAAACCGTCCGATTAGTCATGTTCATCGAAAGTATAGCCTTTTGTGCATATGAATTCGATGCCCAAGCTAATCCGATTGACAAAAAAAGCAATAGACTGGTTAACTTCATGATTCTTGTGATTTTAGATTGTAATATAAAGGCACTAATATTCCCTTTATATTGGAAATAATAAATCTTTACCATACTTTTGCAGTGATTTAAGATTAAAAAAAATGTTTGATTAGTCTCCAAAGACCTTTCGAATTTTCATACGGAAATATGCTGGTAACATATTTCCGTATGTTTTCAATAAGGCTTACAATAATCCTGTATTACTTCATAGGCATATATTTTAAGTCGTTAAACATTCAGATTTAACACTATCTCATTTTCTTCAGAGTGACAGTCTCATTTTGAATACCCGAACTATCATCCGATGTCATTCGCTTAATTGTATAATCTATTTGCGAAGAAATTTTCAAATAGTCCAAGATTTGTGACAATTGTTTATTTTCAAATGTTCCGGTAAAACGATACGTATTGATCACAGAATCCTTTACATCAAACCTTACATTATAAAAATAAGACAACTTCTTCAAAACCTGTGGTATCGGCATGTCTTTAAACATTAAACGCCCCTCTTTCCAGGCCGTATCGTAGTCCGTATTTACGGTAGCTATAGAAACAGAACCGGAAGAAATATCATAGACAGCCCTTTCCGAAGGCTTAAGTTTAATATTAGATACTATATCATTATTTTTTACAGCTTCTATATTTACAGCCCCACTAACCAATGTCGTTTGTACTATACTTTCATTATTATAAGACTGCAAGTTAAATTCCGTCCCCAACACTTTAACACGCATCCGGTCATTAGCCACACTAACTATAAACGGTTGTTCCGGATTATGCGTAACTTTAAAATAAGCCTCACCTGTAAGCGTTACCCGCCTTTCCTTTTTATCATAATGCAACGGATATGAAAGTACACTTCCTGAATTCAAATAAGCGACGGTCCCATCCGGCAGGTTAAAATGCGTACGCATACCCGCATTAGCCTGAACTGTTACTATCTGTGCCTCATCCCCTGTTTCTTTTTGCATCCAATAAGACATGGCAGTGGATAAGATCAAGACACCCAAAAAGCAGGCTGCTGCCAGATAAGTGCGATTTATCCAGTTTTTTCTCTGTAAACGTTTAATACGCCTTTCCACTTTACAAAAAGCCTCCAGTGAATTACGGGATGCTATTCTTTTTTTCGTGCGAAGGGCATGGTCTATAGTAGCCAACTGTAATAAAATGTTCTCCCTGGCTTCATCATCCCTTAACCAACCGTCAACCCAGATTCTTTCCTCTTCCGAAGCGGTTTCCGATATATATCTCAAAAGGACAGCTTCATCCGGTTCATTACTGATAATATGTCTATTTTCTTTTTCCATTCTATATATACGACAAAACTACAGGTACAGTACCCTAAACTCATATTCTACTTTTTTCAAAAAAAGTAATTAGTAAATCGTATAAAATATTTTGTATGTATAAAGAAACAATTTACATTTGCTTATAGATTCGAGATACCACAACAGACAAACAATCCAACTCCATGAATGATGATCAGATACTGAATTTGCTACAAAATAGTGATGAGAACGCTTATAAACAGCTTTTTCTAAAATACTATTCACCTTTATGCGAATATGCCTCCCAGTATATTTCCGATGAAGATTCTGAAGAGTTAGTACAGGATCTGATGCTGTTCATTTGGGAAACAAGGAAAAGCCTTATAATAGGAACTTCTCTGAAATCCTATCTTTTCATTTCAACAAAACACCGCTGCCTGAATGCTATCAAGAAACAACTATATCACGAACGAATACATAACCATATATATGACAAACTTAAAGATCAGTTTGAAGATCCGGATTACTACTTCGTAAATGAACTAACGGAACATATTAATAAAGCTATCAGGGAACTGCCCGATACCTATCGTGACACCTTCACCTTAAGCCGATTCGGCGAACTCACGAATACTCAAATAGCTACTAAACTCGGCGTATCCGTCAAAACCGTTGAATACAGAATCAGCCAAGCGTTGAAAATACTTCGTGTCAGACTAAAGGATTATCTGCCACTGCTTTCTTTTTTATTCGGATTCCCTTCCTGAAAAAAAGAGAAAAGAGATTTGACAAAAGAAGTCAAAACACAACCATATTGCGTCAATATGTTACACAAATAGATTTTATCATAACACGTGAATTCTTCAAATCTTATCTTCTACAGGATTTGTTTTTACAACAATTAACAACAATCATTCTTACCATCCAGCTCTCAGTTCATTTTAAAGAAATTTCCATCTCGTTTAAAACGAATTTTTTTTCGTTTTAAACGAGATGAAGATTTATTATAAGCAAAAAACAGTGCAAATAGATGTTAATTGACAATCTCAAAAGGACTTTTCAAGCACCTAATTGTATGTTTACGAGCAGTTTTTTCCTCCAGAACGACTCAAAAACAGTGCACAGTTAGAATATCGTTATATCAGACAATCATCATTTATTTCAGAAAAAGGATTCAGATATCCTTTTTAATTTCCTATTATGGCATAATTACTTCGTTATCAAGAGCATTATAACATTTTCAAACCTTTCTAGGTTTGTATAAAAAGCAGCATTTCCTCCATCAGTCTTATACAGTTCCTTCACCAGCCACTTGATATAGCATTTTGATATTCCGGCAGTTCAGGATTTTCATCTGTCAATTTGCTGACAAATGTTTTCGTTAATAAATCAAAATCATCACATATATTTTTAAACTTAATAACCTTCGTCGTGTCTATCTTCTCGTACTCGGAAACCAGTCCGGGAGAATGTTTGTTAGATACAGATAATACATTAGTTATGAAATTGGGAAGGTACTTATTATGGTTATTTTTTATCCTCTTTTCTTTGCCGGCATTTGCGCAGCAGGGTGGAGTTGACATCACCGGAACGGTGGTAGAAGATGGAAGCAATGAGCCAATCGAACAGGCGACAGTACGCTTGTTGAATGTAAAAGACAGCACGATGGTTGGCGGTGTAGCCAGTTCGCGCAATGGTAATTTTACACTGAAAGGTATTAAAGCCGGCAGTTATTTATTACATGTCAGCTTTGTGGGATTCGATCCTTTATACCAACCCATCCGTATCACCGGAAAAACAAATCCTGTCAAATTAGGTAAATTAGCATTAAGCGACGGAGCTATCCAGCTGGGTGAAGCCGTCGTGATCGGCAAGGCTCCGGAAGTGGTCGTTCGCAACGACACGGTCGAATATAACGCCGATTCTTACAAGACAACCGAAGGAGCTGTCCTGGAGGACCTGCTGAAAAAGATGCCCGGCGTGGAAGTTGACAGCGAAGGAAAGATTACCGTCAATGGAAAAGAAGTCAAGAAAGTATTGATAGACGGAAAAGAATTTTTCTCCGACGACCCGAAAGTAGCTTCCAAAAACCTGCCTTCTAAAATGGTGGAAAAAGTACAGGTGTTGGACCGCCTGAGCGATATGGCACGGATGACCGGATTCGATGACGGGGATGAAGAAACCGTGATCAACCTGACTGTCAAGCCGGGAATGAAGCAGGGATGGTTCGGTAATGCCTTTGCCGGCTATGGAAGTGAGGATCGGTATGAAGGTAATTTCATGGTGAACCGGTTTATCAACAACGACCAGTTCACACTTATGGGAGGTATCAATAACACGAACAATATGGGATTCTCCGATATTGCCTCCAACATGTTCTCCGGTATGGGAGGACGACGGGGCGGACGGTCGGGAGGAGCCGGTAACGGTATCACCACCTCCGGAAACGTAGGTCTGAACTTCAGTAAAGAATTCAACTCTAAAATGACCCTGGGAGGTAATGTCCGTTATTCACATTCCGACAATGAAGCGAACAGTAAGATCAACCGGACAAATATTTTGCCGAACGACAGTTCTACTATTTACAATGAAATAAATAATAAAAACACGAAAAGCGATAACGTCGGTACCGATTTCCGCATGGAATGGAAGCCTGACTCGGCAACCCAAATCATTTTCCAGCCTAGTTTCAGTTATAGCAACAGTCATAACCGGGAGTTCGGTTCGTTCAACACACTGACAAACCTGGGCGATACAGTCAACCTCGGAGAATCCGATTACGTATCCGATGGTGAAGGTTACAACCTGAATGCACGATTGGAATTCAGTCGTAAGCTGAATGACGAAGGGCGCGTCTTCAGTGGTTCTTTAACCGGAGGGCTCAGCGATTCCTACAACAAAGGACTGAATTATTCGAACACAGAATATTTCATGGGAAATAACCAGGATGAACTGATCGACCAGCAATTCAGATATGATAACAAAGGGTTTAACTACCGCGTTTATTTATCATGGGTCGAGCCGATCAGGCATAATAACTTCATCCAGGCAACCTACAGTATCAGCCAGAATAAACAGGAATCCTTGAAAAACTCTTATGTAAGAGGAGAAGACAGCGAAGATTATAATGTACTGGACACTGCATACAGCAAAAGTTACCGCAATAACTTCATCAACCAGCAGGCAAGCCTGGCCTTTAAGGCTGTCCGGGAAAAATATGATTATACCATCGGTATGAACCTGGAGCCTTCGCACAGTGTAAGTGAGAATTTTGTAGGCGATACGACCCTTTCAAAGCTGACGCGCAACGTTGTCAACCTGTCGCCGATGGTTCGGTTCAACTACCGGTTCGATAAACGAACTAACCTGCGCATTAACTATCGCGGTCGTACCAGCCAGCCGTCGATGACTCAACTGCAACCAGTAGCCGACATCTCCGACCCGCTGAACACCATCACCGGTAATCCGGATTTGAAACCGACTTATTCAAATAACTTCTCTGCCCGTTACCAGAAATTTGTTCCGGAAAAGCAGACAGCTCTCATGTTGATGTTGAATGCCAACTATGTTGTCAACGCCATCGTTACCAAATCTATATATGTTGGGGAATCGGGAAAGAAAATGACGACTTATGATAATGTCAACGGGAACTATAACGGCAATTTCCGCGTCATGTTCAACACGCCGCTGAAGAACAGAAAGTTCTCCGTTAACTCGATGACAATGGCTTCATTCGCCAATTCAAACGGTTTCATTAATGAAAAGAAAAATACGAACAAGAATTATTCGGCCATGGAACGTGCCGGTATCGATTTTCGTTCGGATTATATCGACCTGGGAGTAAACGGAAACTTCCGTTATAGTGGGACTAAGAACTCTTTGCAAAACCAGAACGACCAGAATATTTACAATTATGGCGTGGGAGGAACTACTACCATTTATCTTCCACTCGATTTCAAGATTGAAAGCGACATAACCTGGTCGGCCAACTCCGGTTACGCAGCCGGATACCAACAGAAGGAAGTTTTATGGAATGCATCCGCATCCAAATCTTTCCTGAAAGGAAAACAGGCGACATTGCGTTTCAAAATTTATGATATCCTGCAACAACGCAGTAATATCTCTCAGAGCGTAACAGCTGACTATACACAATATTCGGAATATAATACGCTGAGTAGTTACTTCATGGTTCACTTCATTTACCGGTTCAGCATCTTTAAAGGGGGAGCATCTGCAAGCGATATGCGCGGACCGGGTGGCAGAGGCCATGGCGGACCGGGCGGTCCTCCTCCACGGTTCTAAACAAGGGCTGAATAAAAGAGATAGCGGCGGTAAAAGTCTTCATAAACTTTTATCGCCGCTACCGTTTTTCCTATACATTATTATATATAGCTACACTTTCAGGCTATACGGTTCGCGTATCGGATTTCCTCTTCGTCTGTTAGCTTCGTCGTCAAAGAAAAATTCTTCTTTTTCCGGATTCCACACCAGTTTGCGGTCAAACTCGTAACAAAGATTTACGATATGGCAAAGCGAAGCCGTACGATGTCCGATCTCAACGGTACTAAGCGGCTGTTTGCGAGTCTTCATTGCTGTGAGGAAATCATTGTAATGATCGTCGCTCTTATACAATTTGATCTTGTCATCACCGATCACTTCATCCTGTAGTTTGGCAGGTATCGTATCCAGGAAACTACGGCTGATATCGATCACACCGTCCGAACCGATAAAGCGGACTGCATTTCCATCCGCCTTACGGAAAGGCTCATGTGTCATTACTGTTCCGTTGGCATAACGCATGCTAAGCGGTTTCAGTTCTCCTTCCTCAGGAGGAGTAAACTCAATCGGACCGGAATCGTCCATGCCCAAAGCCCATTGGGCTATGTCAAACATGTGGGCACCCCAGTCACAGATCATACCACCACCGTATTCCCGGTAATTACGCCAGTTCGGGAACATATTCCGCTCCATAGGCGGAGCCAGTTCCTCATTATATACATTCATGGGAGCCGGCCCGATCCACATTTCCCAGTCCAGCGTCTTGGGAACCGGTTGCGCCGGAAGATCATATTTAACAGGAGGAGGTCCGATGGAAACTTTTACTTCTTTTATCTCACCGATATACCCATTACGGACCAGTTCACAGGCATGGCGGAAGTTTCGCCATGAACGTTGCATGTTGCCGACCTGCAATACCCGGTTATATTTCTTAACAGCATCGGCCATGGCACGTCCTTCCTCGATACTGTGCGACATGGGTTTCTCCACATACACATCTTTTCCGGCACGGCAGGCTTCAATAGTCTGTACCGCATGCCAGTGATCCGGTGTGGCAATAATCACACCGTCGATATCACTGCGGTTCAACAATTCATGATAGTCGGCATACAATTTAAAACCTTTATAGGCCTGTCCTTTTGCCTTTTCGGTTTCTTTTTCGACAATTGCCTGCATGGCATTCAACTGGCGGGATTCACAGTCGGATGCTGCAATCAGATTCGCACGGCGGGCAAACTCGGGAGCTAACGTCCAGCGTCCCTGTGCCCCGCAGCCGATAATCCCGAGATTTATCTGATCGCTGGGAGCGACAAAATTCGTTCCACCTAAAATGTGACGGGGTAAAATAGTGAAGCCGGCAAGAGCCAGTGCCCCACTCCTGATGAAGTTTCTTCTTTTCATTATGTCTGCATTATGGTATTAGAGAAATTGAGATATTTCCACAAATCTATAAATAATACCTTAAAATACAAACACTTGAACACGAATATATATAGAAAATATTCCGTTTAAAAGTGAGACAGGAAGGCTTTTATCAATGAAGGATTAAGTAAAGCCGGGAACAGAAAACCATATACCGCCCCGTAAAAATGGGCATTGTGGTTGATATTGTCTCCCGCACGTTTAGCCATATATTGACAATAAGCCAGGTAAACTACTCCAAAGATAATTCCCGGTACAGGAATGATCGCAAACAGTAATATTTTACTCCAGGGGTCGAACAATATATAGGAAAACAGAATCGCCGATACGGCTCCCGATGCTCCAATGGAGACATAATAAGGATCATTATGATGTTTTACCAGGTCATAAATGGAAGCAAAGATCATCCCTCCGAAATAAAGTCCCAGAAATCCCCAGGTTCCGAAACCCAAGTAACCGAAGACATTTTCTATATAGGTTCCGAACGACCAGAACGTAAACATATTGACTAACAGGTGCGTCATATCCGCATGAACGAAACCATGCGTTATCAATCGGTACCATTCATTATTCTTTACCGTGCGGTAGGGGATCAACGCCAGCTTACGGAACAATTCCGCATTATTGAAACAGAGATAAGACACTAAAACGGTTATACCTATAATAATATATGTAATCATCTTCTTTTATTTGATATATCCGGCAAATGTAGTAAAGATTTGTTATTTACAAATTACCTTACTACCTTTATCAACCTGTAACAAAATATAAAAAGAATGCTGGCAGCCATACACATACAATGGGTCGTTGGGGTAATATTCATTATATTATACTCCGTCACCATCCTGGGACTGGTTCTGGTTATTATAGCGGAAAACAGAAATCCGTTAAAAACCATTCCCTGGGTCATCGTATTGTTGCTGGCTCCGGGTATCGGCCTGCTGTTCTATTTCTTCTTCGGACAGGACAACCGAAAACAGCGTATCATCTCCCGAAGAACCTACAAACGTATTATGAAACGGCCGCAGGAAGGCAAACTTCCGCAGGACGCCTGTACTGTCCCCGGTCCGTACCAACCGTTAGTCACATTGCTGAGTAACAACAATCAGTCTTCCCTGCTCTATGGCAGCGAGATTAAAATATATACGAACGGAGCTGACAAATTCAAGGATCTACTGGACGATATACAAAAGGCAAAACATCATATCCACTTTCAATATTATATCTTTTGTGACGATGAAGTCGGGACACGGTTCAAAGACGCCCTGATTGCAAAGGCAAAAGAGGGGGTCCAGGTGCGGGTTTTATACGATGACGTAGGCTGCTGGAACGTAAAAAACAGTTTCTTCGACGAAATGCAGGAAGCCGGAATTGAGGTATATGCCTTCCTGAAAGTAGCATTCCCGGTCTTCACCAGCAAAGTGAACTACCGGAATCACCGGAAGATTGTCGTTATAGACGGGCAGATCGGCTATATGGGTGGTATGAATATTGCCGATCGCTATGAGAAAGGTACGGAATGGGGTATCTGGCGCGATACTCATTTCAGGATAATAGGAAAAGGAGTACACGGCCTCCAGTCCGCTTTCCTGATCGACTGGTATGTCATCAGTAAGAAATTGCTGAATGACAAAATATATTATCCCCTGACTCCGATATACCATGACGACAATATCATGCAGATAGCAACCAGTGGTCCGGTCGGGCAATGGCGCACGCTGTTGCAGGCCTATATCTTTGCCATCGCTAATGCCAAAAAGTACATTTATATACAAACCCCTTATTTCCTTCCGACCGAAGGATTGAACCAGGCACTGCTGATCGCAGCGTTGGGAGGTATCGATGTACGCCTTATGTTACCCAAACGCTCGGATACCCGCAGCGCCAATATGGCAACACACTCTTTTATCGATGAGATGGTGAAGGCTGGTGTGAAAGTATATTTCTATGAGCCGGGATTCCTCCATTCCAAACTGATGATAACCGACGATGCGCTTGCCTGCATCGGATCGGCCAATATGGACTTCCGGAGCTTCGAACACAATTTCGAGATAAATGCATTCGTCTATCAACCGTCTTTCGCCATACAGATGAAGCGGGTGTTCATGCACGATATGCACAGCTGCGAACGGCTGATTCCTTCACGCTGGCTAAAACGGCCAATCAAACAGCGCCTCGCCGAATCGTTCATGCGCCTGTTCTCGCCGCTCCTTTAAGCCTTTTCTTCTTTTATGAAAATACTGAAATTCACCGAACCGTATACACGTTGCTGGTCAAAATACGGCAGGTGGGAGAAATCATTCGTTTTCGGATGCTCCATCACGAAGATACCGCCGTCGCGCAATAAGTCACGCTCAAAAACCAAGGCAGGGACCTCCGGCAGTTCCTTCAGCGCATAAGGGGGATCGGCAAAGATAAAATCAAAACCCTGTTTCGGTGCCGAATGAAGATAACGGAACACATCGCCACGGATCAGATGAAGTGAATCTGTCTTTAACTCTTTCGCTACCTTTGCAATGAAAGAGGCATGTGCATTATTCTTCTCGACAGCCGTCACACTTCTGCATTCTCTCGACAGCAGTTCGAAAGAGATACTCCCCGTTCCGGCAAACAGGTCCAGCGCATCGGCACCTTCCAGGTCGGTCAGGTTGTTGATCACATTAAAGAGATTCTCTTTCGCAAAGTCAGTAGTCGGCCGTGCACTGAAAGATGACGGTACGTCAAAACGCCTCCGGCCATATATTCCGCTTATAATTCGCATACAGATAAAGCTATTAAATCCAATGGGGCCTGAACAACCTCGGCACCCAACAAATAAGCATCCGACGGTATCTCGGCCGGACTGATATATTGTATATAATTACGTAACGTAGTTGTTATGCTGTTACGCAGAGAGACACCTCCATAGATATGAAGCTGGTCCCTCTCCTGATCCATGCCGACCTGTTTCCATACATATAATATATAGTACAGGATATCATCCGGCTTATCATACTCAAACGTATTGACAAAAAGTAGTTTCCCCTGCGCAAAACAAACCACGTCCATCATCTTCCGGTGCAGCACTACATACAATTGCCGGGGGATCAACATACGGCTCTGCTGTTTCCATAAAGCCAGCTGGGGAGTCATATGGTGGATAAACGACGGATTGATCAGCGAGCGGGAACAAAACTCATACACCTCTTCATCCATGCCGAACACGACCTCCGCCGCCTCACGTGTCAGCAAATTATGCAAACATTTATTCTCCGGGGCAGAAAACGTAAACGACAGCAGATCCGTTTTCTGCTTGTCCGTAAAGACTTCCTCCGGCACCACCGTATACTGCGGCGTAACACAAACCAGGTTCGTCCGCCTATACGAATAAGTCATAAACTCGTGCTCAAAGAAAAACTCTTTCAGGGAAGAGACATAAGGCTTCGTCCGGTCGAACTCCACGTTTCTGTAAAAGAAAGTCTCGCTCTCCGAAGGGCTGTATCCTGAAAAAGAAAGTCCATCCGACCTAAGCCGGATGGACATTATGTATTTTCCAGAATTATCAGCAGTCAACGTATCAGGAATACTGATAGTCATAAGCAATTGATTATTCCCAGTTACCTGCGTTGTTATTAATTTCAGTCAGTGAACCAACACGTAAACCCGGATATTTTTCCAGCTTTTCAGCCTTGTCCTTCAGGTTTACAACCAACTGTTTGTCCAGGTCACCCAGATAATCGTCATACTTAACGCCTGCTTCAAATACTTTTACAGTATAACCGGAACCGGAAGTCAGTGTAGCTGTATCCATAGAGAACTTAACGCTTGTTCCCGGAACATTGGCCAGATCATCAGCATTGTAGCTGGCACCGAACAAGGTATCTTTTGCCAGGACCCAGATAGTATCACGTCGGATCAAACCTTTCTTCACAGCTTCTTTCTCTGTCATACCTTTTTCCAGCTGCTCGTCAGTCAAAACACCTTCCTTGATCAAGAACGGAAGCTTATCTTCCTTCAGGAACTTAACCAAGTCATTGAAACTACCAGCATGAGTCTTATACACATTCTTGTACTCGATCTGAGCTTTACGAATATCGATCAGACGAGCTTTAATAAGACTTTCACGCGCATCTTTTGCTTCATTGAATTCGATCGGCGTCATGATGCTTCTGTAGCAAATGTAAACTAGCAGGAGAACTGCAGCAGCTAATAAAATCTTTAATGTAACTTTCATGGTTTGTATTGTTTTTTTGAATTTATTTCGTTCGGCAAATTTAAAAAAGAATATTTAATACACTACCTTTATCACCAAAATTATTGCAATCAAAATGATAAATAGTTATTTAAGCCGCCAAATTACGCAAAATTTCCCACATAATCCGACAGAAGACCAGTTTTCTGCATTAAAAACGCTCACGGATTTTCTGCTTTCGGTGGAATCGGACACACTCCTGTTGCTGAAAGGATACGCAGGAACCGGAAAAACGTCGTTGGTCGGTGCCCTGGTCAAGACTCTGAACGAACTGCAACAAAAAACATTTCTGTTGGCTCCAACCGGCAGGGCAGCTAAGGTTTTTTCGAACTATTCGGGGCAAAAGGCTTATACGATCCATAAAAAGATTTACCGCCAGAAGGCATTCTCCAACGAGCCGACCGGGTTTATGCCTGCTGATAATTTACATAAAGATACGTTATTTATTGTTGATGAAGCATCCATGATTTCCAATGACGGAATCGACTCGATTTCTTTCGGGACGGGACGGCTGCTCGACGACCTGATACAATACGTCTATTCGGGGGAGAACTGCCGCCTGATCCTGATGGGCGACGTAGCCCAGTTGCCGCCTGTCATGCAGACCGAAAGCCCGGCACTCAACCCGGAAATACTCAGAGGATATAACCTCCAGGTACAGGAAATCACCCTGACACAGGTCGTCAGGCAAAGCGGAGATTCGGGTATTCTGCTCAATGCAACCCGTTTGCGGGATGCGCTGCGGAATAACACCGTAGAAATCTATCCTAAACTTCAGTTGAAAGGTTTCGCCGACTTCAGAAAGGTTAACGGGGATGAACTGATCGAGGAAATATCATCGGCCTACAGCCATGACGGGATCGAAGAAACAATGATCATCACACGCTCCAACAAACGAGCCACCATCTACAATAACGGCATCCGCAACCGGATACTGTACCGGGAAGAGGAATTATCGGCCGGCGACCGCTTAATGGTTGCCAAAAACAATTATTACTGGACCAGCGACTGCAAGGAAATGGACTTCATCGCCAACGGGGAAATCGTACAAATACTCCGTGTCAGACGGACAACCGAGCTCTACGGCTTCCGTTTTGCCGATGTGACCGTCCGCTTTCAGGATTACGACCTGGAACTGGATATAAAGATACTGCTCGACACCCTACAGACCGACACCCCTGCCCTGCCGAAAGAGCTAAACGACAAGCTGTTCTTCACCATCCTGGAAGATTATGACGATATCCCCACCAAGGCCGGAAAAATGAAGAAGATGAAAGCCGATCCGCATTACAATGTAGTACAGGTAAAATATGCCTATGCCATCACCTGCCATAAGGCACAGGGCGGACAATGGATGAATGTCTTCCTCGATATCGGATATATGACGGAAGAAATGCTGGGAGAAGATTTCTACCGGTGGCTCTATACCGCTTTCACCCGTGCCACCCATCGGCTGTATCTGGTTAATTTACCGGATGAATTTGTTGAGTGACAGCACACTTTTTCACATATTAAGTACGTTACATAAATAGAAATAGTTATTTTTGCTGCAATATAAGACAGAGAGGTCGCAAATAGTGCCTTTTGGTACACAACGCCTCTTGCAAATTAAAATAAAGGAATGGCAAATAAAGAAAAAATAGATTATCTGTTACTTGATATCAAGGAACTGGAGACGTTGATAGCCGGTATGCGCGACGCAGAAGTATATCCGGTATCCTTCTTTAGCCAGACATTCAATCTGACACATAAAATACTGAATGACCTTCATTCGCTGGAGACTGCACAGATTGAAATGTTACGTAAACAAATGGAAGCCCATCAGGCATTGATACAGTCACTTCCGAACCCGGTTGCCACCGCGGCACCCGCTCCCGAAGAATACAAACCGGAAGTAAAAGAACCGGAAGTAAAAGAAGAGCCGGTCGCAGAACCCGTGATCGTCCCGGAGCCAAAGATGGAACCTGTGCAGGAAGTTATCATCGAAAAGACGGAAATCGTCACCGAGCAGTCCGAACCTCCCCATAAATCCGTCACATCGGAAAAGCAAAGTGTTTTCCTGAGTGACATTTTGGAGAAGAAAAACCTGTCCGACTTCCGCAAGGCATTCAGCCTGAACGACCGCTTCCGTTTCCGTCGCGAACTGTTCGGTGGCAATGAAGAGAAAATGAACAAGGCGATTACCGACCTCAACGATATCCATTCGTATGAAGAATCGGTAACCTACCTGAATAACGAACTGAAATGGAACATAGAAGATGAAGCCGTAGCCGACTTCATCAAGCTATTGGAAAAACGATTCCTCTGAAGAATTGAAAATTATGGCAAAGTTAACAGTTGTACCGACTCCCGTAGGAAACCTGGAAGACATGACCTTCCGGGCCATCCGTGTGCTGAAGGAAGCCGACCTGATCCTGGCCGAAGACACCCGCACGACCGGTATTCTGCTGAAACATTTTGAGATACAGAACAAGATGCAGTCGCACCACAAGTTCAACGAACATAAGACTGTGGAGCAGATCGCTTCCCGCATCAAAGGCGGCGAAAACATCGCACTCGTATCCGACGCCGGGACACCGGCCATCTCCGACCCGGGCTTTATGCTCGTCAGGGAATGTGTGCGGCAGGGTGTCGACGTGGAATGTCTGCCGGGAGCAACCGCATTTGTTCCGGCCCTCGTGGCCTCCGGGCTACCGAACGAAAAGTTTTGTTTCGAAGGATTCCTTCCCCAGAAGAAAGGTCGTCAGACCCGCCTGAAGGAGTTGGCCGTCGAATACAGGACGATCATTTTTTACGAATCACCTTTCCGACTGGTAAAGACGCTAACCCAACTAGCCGAATTCTTCGGAACCGACCGACAAGTATCCGTGTCGCGCGAAATATCCAAGCTGCACGAAGAGACCGTCCGCGGAACCCTGGAAGAGGTTATAGCACATTTTACCGTGAACGATCCGAGAGGTGAGATTGTTATTGTATTAGCAGGCTTAAAAGATAAAAAGGAAAAAGAGACAGAAAAAGATGTTTAACTCAAAAAACAAAAAGAACATGAAGAAGTTATTATTAGCTTGTACCTGCGCGACATTGCTGGTTTCCTGCGGACAGAACTCAGCCGAATACAAAAAGCTGAAAGCCGAAAACGATTCTCTGAAGATCGAGAATACGAAAGCGACCAGCGAAATGAATGAGATCCTTTCTACATTAAATGATGTAGAGGCAGACATACAGTCTATCCGCGATGCGGAAAACTATCTGAACCTCCAGCAGCAGACTGGCGGTGAATTCAGCAAAAGCAACCGCGAACAGATCAAGCAGAACATGCAACTGATCAGCGAAACATTGAAAAAGAACAAGGAAACGATCAGCCAGCTGGAAGACAAGCTGAAAAAGAGCGGCATCCAATCGGCTGCCCTGCGGAAGACAATCAGCCGCCTTTCTTCCGAACTGGACCAGAAGGCAACGATGATCGTCGCTTTGCAGGAAGACCTGGCAAAGAAAAATGTACGTATCCAGGAACTGGACGAAATGGTGTCTTCGTTGAACGAAGATGTGGAAAACCTGGCTACAACTGCTGCCGTCCAATCTGAAAAACTAAACGAACAGGACAAGGCGCTCAACACGGCTTACTACTGCTTCGGCACGGCTAAAGAACTGAAAGACCAGAAAATCCTTTCCGGCGGCGGTCTTTTCTCCAAATCAAAAGTATTGCAGAGCGGTTTCAACAAGGACTACTTCATCTCTGTCGACGTTCGTGAAGTAAAGGAAATCCCTTTGTTCGCTGCAAAGGCAAAACTGAAATCCAACCATCCGGAAGGTTCTTACGAATTCGTGAAAGACGAAGACGGCAACCTGACACTGAATATCACAGACCCGAAAACATTCTGGAGCCTGGGCAAATACCTGGTGATCGAAGTAGGATGATGAAATACAAAAACCTCTTTATAGATCTGGACGATACCCTTTGGGATACGTACCATAATAATAAAGAATGCCTCGAAGAGCTTTATACCGATCACCACTTTGACCGGTATTATGCCTCCTTCGAGGCTTTCTTTGCTATCTATTGGCCTCACAACGAGCTGCTTTGGAAACAATACCGTGCGGGAGAGATCGACAGGCAGACGCTTATCATCGACCGCTTCCGTTATATGCTGCGCCCGATGGGCATCGAAGATACCAAGGCGGTACTGGCCGTCAACAATGATTTCCTCAGGCGCACGACCACCAAGACACGGCTGGTTCCCGGCGCGATCGAACTGCTGGAATATCTTCGCCCTTCCTACCGCCTGTATATCCTGTCGAACGGCTTCCGCGAAGTACAGGACAAGAAACTGCGCAACTCCGGCCTGGCGCCTTATTTCAAGCGGATGATCCTGTCGGAAGATGCAGGTATCCAGAAACCGCACAAGGGCATCTTTGACTTTGCCCTGATCAATACCAACTCCCGCCGCAACGAGACGCTGATGATCGGCGACTGCTTCGAGGCCGACATATTCGGTGCCCGCCAATCGCGGATCGACCAGCTCTGGTTCAACCCGCAGGGACTGCCACCCCAGGAGTTTACCCCAACCTATACGGTCAGCAGCCTGGAAGAGATAAAAACGCTTTTGTAAATAGAATACCTAAAGGGGAGGAAGAGCAGATAATCTAATTGTATTATCAAAATGAACTATCATACTATCATATTATCTTTTAACGCACATGCAATCAACACATTACACCATGACAGTTAGCATTTTCAACTATCATTTAACTGTCATAAACCGTCATAACCTTGTCTTGAAACCTGATACATAACAGTCTTTTTCTGCTAAGTATATTGCTTATTTTCAACAGTATAGTTATTTATATTGCCTGACACCCGGGTCTCGATAACCTTTACACCCGGGTCTGAGCATCGTCGACATCCGGGTGTAAAACAGGTCGAAACGGGCGTCTTAAAAACAAAAAGCAAGTATTCCCGGAAAATTAGTCTATTATTTTTGAGAAATTATTAAGCAGGGAAGAGCAATATGAGATGCAGAATACTCTTCTTTACAGTGATTTTTCGGGAGGTAAAAGAGCGATGATTTTGTTAAATATGTATCATATGCCTGGATAAAATGAGGGTATGATAGATGATATGATAGTTATGGCTTTCAACCATCACACACTAATAGATTAATAATAAACACATTACATCCATTTATGACAGTATGATAGTTGATTCGCTGAAAAACCTTATTGAAAAAGGTTCAAATATAGAAATAATTGAACCTACTTTTCCCTTGATGGAAAAGTAGGCAAAAGATCAA
>NZ_QTMM01000031.1:0-26242 GCF_003635445.1 Parabacteroides sp. AF17-3
ATGAATTCAAACGTAACAGATAAAGTGAAGGTTATGTCTTTCGGGGTAAAATTTGGGGTTAGGTTTAAATTGAATTAACGTCGCAATAAAAAAGGATGCATCCTCTTCGTCAAAAGGGTGCATCCTTTTTGAAAATAGGGTGCGTCCTCTTGTTTGGGGGAACGCATCTTCCGAAATATCTTCTTTATTTCTCTTTATGATTCATAATCAGCGTCGACGGCATCTTCTGCAACGCTTCGCGGCGGTGTTCAGAGACGTCGTTCCAGGTATCGTAGCTTATCAACATGAAATTATAGTTGCTGAATATCGCCGCTGTCATATCCTTGTCTGCCAGCAGCGACGCCTGCTTGGTCGTATCGACGAACTGGCGGATGGCATGTTTTATCTTTTCGCTGCCCGGAGTCGTCGAACTGCTGCGGTCGAGGATGCTGACCGATCCGTGGGTTGTCTTTAGCAACGTCGAAGCATATTCCAACAGGAAGAGATCCTTCTCCGAGTCGACCACCACGATCACATTGCTCGCTTTCACGAAGCCGCGGTTCACGAATACCCCTACGTCGCAATTACTTTTTCCGATAAACATTTTCGTCTTGTCTTTCAATAGCGCACCGGGGTAAAACCACGATTCGGGCGCCTTGAAACGGCGGAAGAAACGATTGTAGAAAGAGGTGCGGTAACGGTTCGCCTCGATGTCGTCCGGCTGGTTACTCATCGAAATGCCCGAACCCACGAGCAGGAAGTCGAACCCCTCCGTGTTTACGATGTCCGTGATATCCTGTCCGGCGTTGTTCGACACCTCGTAGCGCGTTTCTATATTGATTCCCAGCTTTTTCGCCCCATAGAGAATAGGCCCGAAGCTGACTTCCTCGAAGTTATCCGTGTGCAGCGGGTTCACATCCGAACCGACGGTGAGATGAAGCGCCGTAAGGTCCACCTGATGCCGGATATGGGCGAACATCTGGTAGGCCACGTCGAGCATGATCTGCCCGTTGCCTGCACGTCCGAACGAGAGCAACACCTTGAACGTGCCGTCGGCTACCTCCACCGCCTTGTATTCTTTGATCTTCTCGCGCGTCTGGAAGCAGAACTTGATGAACGAAACGAGCGGGATAGTCATAAATGTAGTCACCAGCGTCATCAATACCAGCATCACGAAGATGGACGGGGGCAGGATATGCATTTCGTAACCGATCGTAAGCACGACCAGCTCCATCAACCCCCTCGTATTCATCAGTGCGCCGATATAGAGGCTGTCTTTCCAGCTCTCGCCCACGAAACGAGCCGAAAACATGGCACCGCCGAATTTACCGATGATGGCCACCAGTATAAAGACGCCGCACATCCACCACAGGTCGGGACTATTCAGCAGCCCGATCTCTGTGCGTAACCCCGTCGAAACGAAGAACAAAGGGAGAAACAGGGCCAGCGATACATCTTCCACCTTTTCGGTCATGATCTTGCGGAATTTCACGTTACTTGGCATCACCACCCCCGCGATGAACGCGCCGAACAACGCATGCAACCCTAACATCTCGGTCAAATAAGCCGAAATGATGAGCAGGAGGAACATAAAAGCGACCAGGCCCTTGTCGATCACTTCCTTATTATGGTAAATATGTCCGATCATTTTCAGGAACGGACGGACGGCAAAGAACATGAAAGCGATATAAATGGCGGAGAAAAGAATATTATAGACCGCACTCAGCATTGACCCCGCCTGTGCGATGGCTATCACGACGGCCAGCAGGCACCAGGCCGTGATGTCACCGTTGGCTGCGCTGGCGAGCGAGATCGTCCCCAGATGCGTCCGCGTCAATCCGCGTTCCTGTATGATACGTGCCAGCACCGGGAAGGCAGTGATACTCATGGCGATACCTATAAACAGGGCGAACGATAGGAAGGGAGTGCCTTTGTCGGCATACGTGTCGTAAACGAAGTAGGCAGTAAGCATCCCGCAAAAGAAGGGCACAATCGTGCTTGTATGGCTGATTAGGATCGTTTCCTTTAATTTCTTCCGAACCTCGGTGATATCCAGCTCCATACCGATGGCAAACATAAACAGGATCAGCCCGAACTGGCTCAGGATAGTGATGTTGGCCAGCGACTCGACCGGGAAAAGGAATCCCGAAGCCTCTGGTAGCAAATGCCCCAGCACTGATGGCCCCAGTACGATACCGGCCACAATCTCGCCGATGACCGTAGGCTGGCCAATCTTCTGAAACAACCAGCCGAACAGGCGGCAGGTAATCAATATCGTAATGATCTGCAACAGCAGGATGCCGATAGGCGACTGGATATGATGCATCATCAGTTCCCAAAATAAGGAAAAACCTTCACTGAGGTTTTTAGGGGCGTCGTAGGCCGATGTCATGGCGCTTTCAATCTGTTGGCTCTCTCCTTCTTTGGCGATAAAATACATCAATGAACCGAATACAAGGATCATCACTAAATAAAAGGCTATACTCTTTGTTCCTCTACTCATATATTGCATGGGGTTTGATGCAAAAGTAAGAAATATCCCGGGAATATCAATACGGTATCTTTTTTTCTTTTATCTTTGCGCTAAACCAATCTCAAATAAATCATGGAGTCGCTGAATCTAATAAAGAATGACCCTTGGCTTGCCCCTTATAAAGAGGCGATAGAAGGACGGTATCAATACGTGATTGACAAGGAAAAGAGCCTGACCAACAACGGGAAACAGACGTTGGCCGAGATGGCTTCCGGCTATCTGTACTTCGGTTTGCATAAAACCAACAAGGGGTGGGTGTTCCGCGAATGGGCCCCGAATGCCACAGCTATCTATCTTATCGGTACATTTAATGACTGGAAGAAAGACGAACGATATAAAATGAGACGTCTCGGATACGGTGTCTGGGAGATTGCGCTCGAAGAAGAGCTGCTCCGTCACGAAGACCTTTTCAAACTGCTGGTTGAGTGGGACGGAGGAAGCGGTGAACGCATCCCGGCCTGGATACGCCGTGTCGTGCAAGACGAACAAACTAAAATATTTAGTGCACAGGTGTGGAACCCAGTCAAGCCATATGCGTTCAAAAACAAACGCTTTAAGCCTGACACCGCCCCGCTGCTGATCTACGAATGCCATATCGGTATGTCGACGAACGAGGAAAAAGTCGGCTCATACGATGAATTTCGCCGCAACGTGCTACCCCGCATTGCCCGCGAAGGATACAACGCGATACAGATCATGGCGATACAGGAGCATCCTTACTACGGCTCGTTCGGTTATCACGTCAGCAGCTTCTTCGCCGCCTCGTCCCGTTTCGGTACGCCCGAAGAGCTGAAACAGCTGATAGACGACGCCCACGGCATGGGAATCGCTGTCATCATGGATATTGTACACAGCCATGCTGTTAAGAATGAAGTGGAGGGCCTCGGACGTTTCGACGGTTCCTATAATCAATATTTCCTGAGCGGTACACGCCGCGAGCATCCCGCCTGGGACTCGCTTTGCTTCGATTATGGCAAGAACGAGGTGTTGCATTTCCTGCTCTCGAACTGCAAATTCTGGCTTGAAGAGTATAAGTTCGACGGTTTCCGTTTCGACGGTGTCACTTCCATGCTCTATTACAGTCACGGATTGGGCGAGGCTTTCTGCAATTACGGCGACTACTTCAACGGACATCAGGACGGCGACGCGATTGCTTATCTCACCTTGGCCAACAAACTGATCCACGAGGTAAATAAGAACGCCATCACCATCGCCGAGGAAGTGAGCGGCATGCCCGGACTGGCTGCCAACTATGAAGACGGCGGCTATGGTTTCGACTATCGCATGGCAATGAACATTCCCGACTACTGGATCAAGACGATCAAGGAAAAGAAAGATGAAGACTGGCATCCCTCGTCCATCTGGTGGGAAACGACCAACCGCCGTGCCGACGAAAAGACAATCAGTTACGCCGAAAGCCACGATCAGGCACTGGTGGGAGATAAGACCATCATCTTCCGGTTGATAGATGCGGACATGTACTGGCACATGCAGAAGGACGACCACAACGCTGTTGTTGAACGCGGTGTGGCGCTCCATAAGATGATCCGTCTGGTGACCGCCTCGACCATCAACGGCGGATACCTCAACTTTATGGGCAACGAGTTCGGACATCCCGAATGGATCGACTTCCCGCGCGAAGGCAACGGATGGTCGCACAAATATGCACGCCGCCAGTGGGAACTGGTAGATAATATGGATTTGAAATATCACTATCTGGGCGACTTCGACCGCGAAATGATCGAACTGCTCCGTAGCGTGAAAAACTTCCAGTCTACCCCAATACAGAAGGTGTGGGATAGCGATGGCGACCAGATTCTGGCCTACATGCGCAAAGACCTGGTATTTGTGTTCAACTTCAGTCCGACGAAATCGTACACCGACTACGGCTTCCTGGTTCCTAAAGGCGAGTATGAAGTGATTCTCAACACAGATGCCCCCCGTTTCGGTGGTTTCGGCCTGGCGGACGATTCGGTGCGTCATTTCACACAATTCGACCCATTATTTAAAAAAGACAAAAAAGAATGGCTTAAACTGTACATTCCGGCACGCAGTGCTGTTGTACTGAGAAAAGTAAAGATAAAGAAGTAATCAAACAACAAAACACACAGTATGTTATATCCAATGACTTTTAAGCCTATCCTCAAGAAGATTATTTGGGGAGGCTCAGACATCTGCCCATTTAAGGGCATCACACCGGTTGAAGAAGGTATCGGTGAAAGTTGGGAACTTTCGCATGTAGAGGGTAACTATTCCATCGTCGATAACGGTGACTTGGAAGGCAAGTCGCTCGATGAACTGATTCGCACTTACGGCAAGCAGTTGCTCGGTGAGAAGGTAATGGACCAGTTCGGCTCTACTTTCCCGCTGCTGATTAAGTTTATCGACGCCCGTGATGACCTGTCTATCCAGGTGCATCCCAATGACGAGCTGGCTATGAAACGCCACAATTCTTTTGGCAAGACCGAAATGTGGTACGTAATCAACGCCGCGGAGGGAGCTGGCCTCTATTCCGGTTTCTCCCAACAAATTGACGCAGAGGAGTATGTGAAACGGGTAGGCGATAACACTATCATGGACGTTCTCCAGCGTTATGAAGTGTCGCCGGGCGATGTGTTCTTCCTGCCTGCGGGGCGCGTTCACGCCATCGGTGCCGGATGCTTTATCGCAGAGATACAGCAGACCAGCAACATCACTTACCGCATCTACGACTACGATCGTAAGGATGCCAACGGTAACGGGCGTGAACTGCATACTGAGCTGGCCAAAGATGCCATCGACTATACCATGTCTCCCGACTACCGCACGCATTATAAGGCACATACCAACGCGACAGTCGAACTGGCCAACTGCAAGTATTTCACGACAAACCTGCTCGACCTCGATACGATGATGGTGCGCGACTTCTCCGAACTCGATTCGTTTGTCGTATATATATGTATGGAGGGTAAGGCTTCTATCCGCGACAATAAAGGAAACGAAATATTCGTTCATCAAGGTCAGACGGTGCTTATCCCGGCAGATACAGAGGTGGTGACGATTTCTCCGGCTCCGAATGCCAAATTCATGGAGACTTATATCGGATAATTTTCCGGGAAAAGATAACAGTTTTTCCTGAAAAAAGGAATTAGGAAACAGAAACGACGCAGAAAACGCAGAGTTTCGCAGAATATTTTATTAATAATCAATATAATATCTGCGTTTCTCTGCGTTTTCTGCGTCGTATGCGTTCCCTGTTATTTTGTTAGGCTATGCTGATTTCCTAATGATCTTATTGGGGATAGGGGAATTGTGTCAGCCCGTTGTACATGAACCGGTAGGTGGGGACATCCAGCCCCAGGGCTTCCGCCTCGCGGATTACGTAGCCGGTCAGTGTCTCGATTTCCGTCTGGCCTCCGCGCTTGAAGTCACTGTGCATTGAAGTGGTCGCACCGTTCGGCATCATCTTTTGGGCCTGGATAGACGAGAAAACAATATCTTCCGGCAGTTTGATTCCTTTGGCTTCGGCAACGTCTTTCAACTCGTATCCCAGCGTGATGAACAGGTCGATATGATTTTCTATCACACTGTTAATCGGTTCGTTGAAGTAAGAAGTGATGGTTGCTGCCGTGGAGATCATAAAGAATTTCTTCCATATCTCGAGGTCGATGTCCTCCGGGTTGGTCGATAACACGCGGGCGGAGCTCAATATATTCCTTAACTCCAGTTGTTGTTCCTTGTCCTTGCCGTTGAGTCCGAAAAACAAACGGTCCTTGAGGGTGAATTTCTCGATATATCCGGGCGAAACGAGCCGCGCACCTATGTAAACACAGCCTTTCCATATTCTGCTTCCGGGCAGTATTTTTTCTATCCGTTCGGCGATGTCGGCCCCGTTGAGCAGGGGTAGGATGACAGTCTCCGGACTGATGACCGGCTTCAGGTGACGGATATTTTCTTCCAGATCGTAGCTTTTCGTGCAGCAGAGCAGGTAATCCACCGGACCTATCTCTGCTGGATTGTCGGTTGCGAGGGTTGGTATGGCTATTGTTTTCTTGAAAGATTTTTTTATTTCCAAGCCAAATTCTTTGATAGCCTTCAGGTTCTCGCCGCGGGAGATGAAGAAGATGTCCACATCCTCCGAATCCTGGTAGTGGGCAGCGAGCAACCCCCCGTAGTAACCCCCTACAGCCCCTATTCCGGAAATAGCAATTTTTATTTTACTCATATCAATTGTATAGGAGTTTTGAAGTTTATATTCTTATATATATGATGCCGCAAAGATGAAAAATAAAATCGAAACCCTTTATACGAGTTTGAGTTCTTTTAGAAAGTCGGGAAAACTTTGTTCAAAATTAACACCGAAGCGATAGTCGGTCTTTGCCTTGTAAGTCCGCCGGATGCTGTCGGTCGTAAAATGAACGGCAATGGCCGCCGCGTCGATCAGGCTGAAGTCGTTGAGCAAGGCCGACAGCAGGGCGCTGGCAAACACATCGCCTGTCCCGTGGTAATAACCGGGTATTTTCTGGGTGAAGACGTAGTCTATCGTGTCGGTCGTCCGGTCGTAGGTGGCGGCCCCCAATTCGTCTTCCTTGAAATAAACGCCGGTCAGTACTACTTTCTGCGGACCCAGTGCGCCGAGCTTCCTCAGCAGGCTTTCGATATATGCGTGGGTGTAAGGCCCCGGATGGAACGGTTCGTCGAGCAGCAAGGCCGCCTCGGTGAGGTTGGGCACGATGATGTCGGCTTTTTGGCAAAGCATCCTCATGCCGATTGCGAACTCGCGAGTGAAGACGGTGTACAGTTCGCCGTTGTCGCCCATAACCGGGTCAACCAGTATCAGGTTGTCTTCCTGCCTGAATGCGTCGAAAAACTCCTTAACGATGTCGAGCTGTTCGAACGAACCGAGGAAGCCGGTGTAGATGGCATCGAACTTTATGTCGAGCGACTTCCAGTGTTTCATGACCGGGCGCATATCTTCCGTCAGGTCGTGGTAGGTGTATCCGCTGATACCTCCGGTATGAGTAGATAGGATGGCTGTGGGGAGAGCTGATGTTTCAATGCCTGCGGCAGATAAAATAGGTAATGCGACGGTGAGTGAGCATTTTCCGAATCCGGACAGGTCGTGTATGGCTGCGACCCTTTTCTGATGTGTTTTATTTTTCATTCTGTTCATTTTTATATCAATACAACAATGGGTGTGCGGGAAATGTTGGAAGCCTGTATCGGGCCTTTTCCGCCAGCCGTTGCAAAATAAGCTGATTTTATCATAAAATGGGCCGGATTGTTATGAAATGAGTAAATTTCTTCTTTTTCGGTCTGTTTCCTCCTTTTCGGAGGGTTTGCTTCCGTATTGGGTCTACATTTATAAATATCGTAAATAAAATAGCCGGAGATTGTCGCAAAACATTGCGTCGGGCGGGATACCTTTACATCAAAGTTTTTAAGAGATGTTATTTTGTGAGTTTGATTAGATGTATATAAATATTTTAGGTTAATGACTTTGGCTGAAACTAGTATCCTCCCCTTGGCGTGGGGAAGGACTGAAAAAAAACAGAGATCGATGTATGCCGTTCGCGCAGGCGAGCGTGGAACTTCACTTGTATGGGGTTGCGACGATTCATCGAATGGAGATAAAAAAGACCGTGAGGTGAGTTACAAATCTGATTATACAGGTGCTTTTATAACGGACTGGGAAGTCCCTATTGAGCCGAAGAGTCCTGGTGAGGGCCCGCGAGCTGATTTTATTGTTGATTGGATTAACTAGTATATCAATAAATTCAATGTAATTGGTGAAATCATACTTTTTACTCTATAACGTTAATCCTCATATCTAATAACGTTGTATCCCAAGCCCTTCAGTGGGCAAACAACCGCTCTGTTCGTGAGAATAGGGCGGCTTTTGTATTTTAAAAGGCTCGGGTAAAAATAATTTATATCGATTTAATGACTGCAAACCTTGCTGACATCTACCGTAAAACCATCATTCATAGGCATGAATTTCCCTTTTTCTTTCAAGAATTCGATTAATTCATCCACATTCATGTTATCGGCCGAGCAGGCATAAAAACGTTGTTCCGGACCGAATTTATTAATGATAGCTGCTCTCAGGCTGCTCTCTGAGTAACTGTTTCCTTCCATCATGAAAAGAACTTCATGTGCATGTAACTGTTCCATAAACTGATTATTAAATGATTTGAGACAAAAGTACACCATCTGTCCTTTTCAAATTGTAACATATGTGACAGAAAAGAATAAATTAAAATGATTAACAATTTATTAGAATCGGGATATCAGGAGGATAGAAATACAAAACAGCCTGTCATAGAACTTTCTATAACAGGCTTTTTGTGACCCGGGAGGGGCTCGAACCCTCGACCCAATGATTAAGAGTCATTTGCTCTACCAACTGAGCTACCGAGTCAATCGGTTTTTTCTTTGAGTGACCTGGGAGGGGCTCGAACCCTCGACCCAATGATTAAGAGTCATTTGCTCTACCAACTGAGCTACCAAGTCAATCTGTTGCAATCCTTGTTTCCTGCTTATGGACTTTGTTTCTCGATTGCGGGTGCAAAGATAGAGGTTTAATTTTTCTTTGCAAACTTTTCGGTCGCTTTTTTCTAACTATTTTTTACTCGAATTCAAAGATATCAGACGGAGTCGTGCGCTTAAGTGCTATCAGAGAGACATCTTTGCCGACACGGACCCCTTCTTGAAACAATCGGATGTCGACTGTCTTATAGGCAAGTTCCGGGTGGTTGTTGTCGCGGCTGAGGTGGCACAACCAAATGTCCTTCAGCTTCGGGTCATAGTTGGCTGCCAGGAATTCGGCAGCTTCACGGTTACTCAGGTGGCCTGTCGGACTCGCTACACGTTCTTTCAGGAAAGCGGGGTAGGTGCCGAACTTCAACATTTCCTCGTCGTAGTTGGCCTCGATGATCAGATGGTTAGCCATTCGCATATAACGACTCACTGTATCCGTAATATGGCCCACGTCGGTCGCAAAAGTAAACTTATGCTCTCCGTATTCGATATAGTAGCCTACGTTGTCCGTGCTGTCGTGAGGCACTTCGAAAGCGATGATATTGAAGTTGCGGATGGTAAAAGGTACTTCTTTTTCGATGACCCGGCGTGAACCGATCAACGTCTCTTCCACATAACGGCTTTTTTCTATTCCTCGGTGGACGGCAGCGGTAGTGTATACCGGGATATTCATTTTCTCTCCCAGGCAACCAACCGTCTTGATATGGTCGGCATGGTCGTGCGTTATCAGGACTGCCACGATTTTGGAAAAGTCGATCGCTTTATCTTTCAACACCTTCTTTATGGTACGTATTCCGATACCAGCATCAATCAGTATCCCGAATTCGGGAGTACCCAGATAATAGCAGTTGCCACTGCTTCCACTTGCTAAGCTAAGAAATGATAGTTTCATATTTTTCTATTCCGCCTCGCGGCCTATTCTGTTTTACATAGTATAATCAGGAACGGAACGTATCAGGGATCGTCACCTCCCCGATAAGCGAACAGTTCATGTGGTCCTTCACCTCCTCGGGCGATAACCCGTGGCCGAAAAGGAACATCAATTTGGCGACAGCGCTTTCCGTCGTGCTGTCGAACCCGCTTATGACGCCGGCTTCCAATAATTTATGCCCCGTCTCGTACCGGTGCATCTCAACGCTTCCGGCGCTACACTGGGTTACATTGACGATTACGATACCCCGGTCTACTGCATCTTTGAGCATGGTCAGAAACCAGTCGTAACTCGGGGCATTCCCGCTACCGAAAGTTTCCATCACGACCCCTTTCAGGTCGGGAATGTTGAGGATGCTTTCCACCACCTGCGGCGAGATACCCGGAAACAACTTCAGGATAGCGATGTTCCGGTCCAGCAGATAATGCGGTTTCAGCGGCTTACGCGAAACCGGGTGATAAATTTGTCCCGTATCGTATTTAATGTATATCCCGGCATGTGCCAGGGCCGGATAATTGTATGAACGAAACGCATTGAAGTTGTCGGCATTGATCTTGCTCGTACGGTTGCCTCGCAGCAAATCGTTTTCAAAGAAGATGCAGACTTCGGGTACAATAGGTATTCCGTTTTCTTTGGCAGCAGCAATCTCGATCGCCGTGATCAGGTTTTCCTTCCCGTCTGTGCGCAACATGCCGATGGGCAATTGAGAACCAGTGAAAATGACCGGCTTGCTGAGGTTTTCGAGCATGAAACTCAGGGCAGAGGCGGTGAACGACATGGTATCGGTGCCATGCAGCACCACGAAACCATCGTATTTCGCATAATTATCTGCGATGATTTTCACAATCTTCATCCATGAGTCAGGCCCCATTTCGGACGAGTCCATTACCGGATCGAACTGATAAGTCGATACTGAGTAACCGAGCTTTTTCAGTTCCGGCATATTGTCTCTAAGATGTTGGAAATTAAAAGATTCCAATACTCCGGTTTCAGGATTTTCAATCATTCCGATTGTTCCGCCTGTATAGATAAGCAGGATAGAAGCCTTATCGCGCTGATCGTTCATGTTTACTGTCATAATGCAAAGGTAATAAATTTATTCTTCTCCCTTCAAAACGGGAACGCTTATGTGATATTTTACGGCTATGATACGTGCCAGGAATATCCCCAACGCTGCAGCGAACTGGGTGATGGAGGGTGTTAACCCGGCGAGCATACATAAATAATATACACCGCCACCGAACACGCATGCCAGGGCATAGATGTCTTTTCGGAAGATTAGCGGCTCCTCATTGATTAATATATCGCGCATCATTCCCCCGAATGATCCGGTGATCGTTCCCATTACGATAGCTACCCACATAGGGAAGCCGAATTCGAGTGTTTTAGCGATTCCGACCACGCCGAATAGACCCAGTCCGATGGCGTCGAATATAAAGAACGTGTTATTCAGCCGGATCACATATTTACGGAAGATGATAACAAACAATAAAGCTAGTGCGGAAACAGTTAAATAAGATGTTTGTTCCATCCAGAAAGGGGTTGCATTCAGCAGGATATCGCGTATTGTCCCTCCGCCCACGGCAGTAACCAGTCCGACCACATAGGCGCCAAACCAGTCAAATTGTTTTGCAGAGGCTAATCTGATCCCACTAATTGCGAATGCAAACGTCCCTGTATAGTCGCAAAAGGTGATAAAATCTATCATTTTGTTTTTTTCTGCAAAAGTAAGTATTTCCTTTGAATTGTGTTTGTTTCTAGCGACACAACCTAAGAATAATTTAAACCAAACGAATCCTTTACTGTTAATTATATATAAGTTTGCATGAGTAATAGGTATAAGGCTCAGGCCAAAAGATTGTTAGATGATGAAGAGATTTATATGGATAGGATTGCTGGCTTTGCTTTCAGCACAGTGGATGCAGGGGCAACACTTCCCTAAAATGGATACAAGAAATTACGTGAGCGACTCGACTGTTTTCATGCCTAAAAAGCCCTGGCTGGCAGCCGGCGAGGTGTTCGGCTTGAATGTCGGGATATGGGCTTTCGACCGTTTTCTGATGAACGAGGACTTTGCTCATATTAATGGTCATACGATTAAGAACAATTTCAAAACCGGCCCTGTCTGGGATACCGACAAGTTTTCGACCAATCTGGTGGCGCATCCCTACCACGGCTCGCTTTACTTCAATGCCGCACGCAGCAACGGGATGAATTTCTGGCAGTCTATCCCTTTCGCCGCCGGTGGGAGTTTGATGTGGGAATTCTTCATGGAGAATGAACCGCCCTCTATCAACGACCTGATGGCTACCACGTTCGGAGGGGTGGAGTTAGGTGAAATCACTTACCGTCTGTCCGACCTTTTTATCGATGACCGGTCGAGTGGGGCGGAGCGTGTAGGGCGTGAGATACTTTCTGGACTGATATCGCCCGTGCGTGGCATAAACCGTCTGATAACCGGTGAGGCATGGCGTCACAGGCCGCATAAAGGTAGGGCATACTCGTTTGTGCCCGTGAACTTTATCGTGAGTGCCGGTCCTCGTTTCCTGGCGGAGCAGGAGCATTCGAAACATGGGACGACCAGTATGCATCTTTCGCTGCGTCTGGATTATGGCGACCCTTTTGAGGATGAGTTTTATTCGCCCTACGAATGGTTTCAGCTGCGTGCCGGATTCGATTTCTTTTCCAGTCAGCCGGTCATCACGCAGGTGAATGCTATCGGTGCCTTGTGGGGCAAACGGGTTTGGGAGAAAGGGCCGCGCACGCTGACGGCCGGTGTCTTCCAGCACTTCGACTATTACGATTCGCAGTTGCGCTCCAGCGATGGTGGCAAGGTGTCGCCCTACCGCATTTCGGAGGCGGCGGCTGTGGGAGGCGGTTTGATCTATTACAAACGTTCGGAGCCGAGCGACAAGGTCGATGCCTACGGCGAATTTTATGTGAACGGTGTCGCCTTGGGAGGTGGCTCGTCAGACTATTTTCGTCTCGATGAACGCGATTACAACATGGGAAGCGGTTATAGTGTAAAAGCCTTTACAGGTTTGACTTACAACAAGCACTGGACATTTTTGCTAAATATGGAAAACTATCATATTTTTACCTGGAAAGGCTACAATCCGGACATAGACCTGAGCACGGTCGACCCGAATACTTTCAGCGTACAAGGTGACAAAGGTCATTCCCGCTTGACAGTGATGGGCATCAAACTGGTTTATCTTTCCAGCAAAAAATGGAATATATCGCTCTCGAACCGCTACTTTTCCCGTCGCACGCATTACAGCTACCACGACGACGTGAACCGAGCTACCTACGATTTGATGCTTTCTTTGGGAGTGAAGATTTAATGCTTTGCTATTGATTATTACTTCATTACAGTTTCCTGAAAGTGGGACTACGAGGAAACTGTAATTGACTGATTGTTATCTTGTTTTGTTTCTTTCGAGTTCGTTGAGATTCTCCATCTTCTTCCGTTGGAGGAATTCGTAAATGCCTTCAAGATGTTCAGTGACCCGCTGGTTGCCGAATTCGTAGACTTTCGTCACCAGTCCGTCCAGGAAATCACGGTCGTGAGACACCACAATCAGCGTACCGTCGAAGTCGAGCAACGCCTGTTTCAGGATATCTTTCGTTTTCATGTCCAAATGGTTGGTCGGCTCGTCGAGAATCAGCAGGTTGACTGGTTCGAGCAGCAGCTTGATCATCGCCAGGCGCGTGCGCTCTCCACCCGACAAAACCTTCACTTTCTTGGCTGAATTTTCTCCGCCGAACATGAACGCGCCGAGCAAATCCTTAATTTTATTACGGATATCACCTTGGGCGACATCGTCTATCGTTTGAAAGACGGTCAGGTTCTCATCCAACAGCGAAGCCTGATTCTGAGCGAAATAACCGATCATCACGTTATGTCCGATGGTCAGCGTGCCGTCGTGTTCGATCTCTTTCATGATACATTTCACCAGCGTGGACTTTCCTTCGCCATTCTTTCCTACGAAAGCGATTTTGTCGCCCCGTTCAATCATCAGGTTGGCATTGCGGAACACCGTATGGTCGCCGTATGTTTTTGCCACGTTTTCGATAATCACCGGATATGTACCGGAGCGGGGAGAGGGCGGGAACTTCAGGCGGAGTGCCGATGTGTCTTCCTCATCCACTTCAAGTATCTCAAGTTTTTCAAGCATCTTGACACGGCTTTGTACCTGTAGCGTTTTGGAGTATGTCCCTTTGAAACGTTCGATAAACTCCCGGGTTTCGGCAATCATCTTCTGTTGTTCGTCGAACGCCTTTTGTTGTTGTACGCGGCGTTCCTGGCGGAGTTGCAGATAACTACTGTAATTTACCTTGTAGTCGTAGATGCGGCCCATGGTGACTTCGATTGTGCGGGTGGTGATATGGTCGACGAATGCCCGGTCGTGGCTGATGACAACCACCGCCTGCCCGTTATCGATCAGGAAATCTTCCAGCCACTGGATTGATTCGATGTCCAGATGGTTCGTAGGCTCGTCGAGCAGTAACACGTCCGGTTTCTTCAAGAGTAACTTCGCCAACTCGATACGCATGCGCCAGCCACCGCTGAACTCGCTGGTCTGCCGGTTGAAATCTTCGCGCTTGAAACCCAGTCCGAGCAATGTCTTCTCGATATCGGCGTCATAATTGATCTCCTCGATGGAATAAAATTTCTCGCTGAGCGTGGAGACGCGCTCGATCAGCTCCATATAACTGTCCGAATCGTAGTCAGTACGTGTCTCCAACTCTTTGTTGATCGTTTCGATCTCGGCCTCCATCTCATGCAAGTGGGCGAAAGCCTGTGCCGTTTCTTCAAATACGGTACGCCCGTCTTCCGTCATCAGATGTTGCGGCAGATAGGCTATGACCGTATCTTTGGGTGCCGAAACCTTTCCGCGTGTCGGTTCGCGTACCCCGGCAAGTATTTTGAGCAAAGTTGATTTGCCCGCACCGTTTTTCCCCATCAGGGCAATTCGGTCTTTCTCGTTTATAACGAAAGATATATCAGAAAAGAGGGCACTTCCGCCAAACTCCACTGTCAGTCCATCAATAGAAATCATACGTACATTATATATATGTGTAAAAAGAAGGCGCAAAGGTAGGAAAAATGTTTGGAATATTTGTTTTATGTTTTGAAACAACTTATCTTTGCACCCGCTAATACAAACAGCTTAAATTAATTATTCAAACATGGCAACAAAAATTAGATTGCAAAGACACGGTCGCAAAAGCTACGCTTTTTATCAGATCGTAGTTGCAGACAGCAGGGCTCCACGTGATGGAAAGTTTATTGAAAGGATAGGTTCTTATAATCCGAACACTAATCCTGCTACAGTAGATTTGAACTTCGAAAGAGCTTTGTATTGGTTACAGGTAGGTGCACAGCCTACAGACACAACTCGCAACATTCTGTCACGCGAAGGTGTATGCATGAAAAAGCATTTACTGGAAGGTGTTAAGAAAGGTGCATTCGACGAAGCTACAGCGGAATCTAAATTCCAGGCTTGGTTGAAAAACAAACAAGCTTCTGTTGAAGCAGTAAAATCGAAAGACAGCGAAGCGGCTAAGGCTGCAGAAAAAGCTCGTCTGGAAGCTGAAAAAGAAGCTAACAAGGCAAAAGCAGAAGAAGTAGCTAAAAAGAAAGCTGAATTAGCAGCCGCCGCTGCAGCAAAGGCAGCTGAAGAAGCAGCAGCAAACGCTCCTGCTGAAGAAGCTCCTGCAGCAGAAAGCGCTGAGTAATTCGCTTAATGCCAAATAAAAAGAGGACATTTCCTATGTGGAGTGTCCTCTTTTTTATTGTGTGTCCCCTTATTTCTTTCCCAGCAGAAAACCGTTGATTTGTTCAACGAACTGTTCCTTTGAAAGTGCTCCCTGTGCCAGTTGCGGTTTTCCTTTAGCAGGAATAAACAGTAGGGTAGGGATGCTCTGTATGCCGAAAGCGGCAGCCAGTTCCTTTTCGTTATCGACATTGATCTTATAAATGATGATGTCGTTTTTGTATTCTCCGGCCAATTCCTTTAATATAGGAGAAATCTTCTTGCAAGGTCCGCACCAGTCAGCATAGAAGTCGACGATGCAAGGCTTGGTGCCTTCATAGACCCATTCTGTTTGGTTTTTCTCGTAATTATATACTTTGGTCAGAAAGTCAGCTTTGTTAAGTACTACAACTTCGCCCTGGGCAGCTACGTTTCCTGTTTCGTTTTTATCCGATTTGGCAGACATGGAGCAACTAACCAGCAGCAACACCACCGAAATCAGGAATAAATCTTTCAACTTTCTCATATAAAACTTATTACTTCATTGATAATTATAGAATACAAAAATAGTAATAAAACGGATACGACTTCCCATTCTGAGTGGTTAAAAGAAAAATAATAGCTTAAAAAGAAAAAAATGCTTCGTAAAATTAGGAGATATAAAAAATATCACTACCTTTGCACCGCAATCGAGAGAAAACGATAGCAAAACATACTGGAGAGATGGCAGAGTGGTCGATTGCGGCGGTCTTGAAAACCGTTGAACTGAAAGGTTCCTGGGGTTCGAATCCCTATCTCTCCGCAGAACCTACTAGACAAAACAGGACAGTAAGAGGTCAAAAACCTACAAATCAGCGATTTGTAGGTTTTTTTATTGCCTATAAGTCTTGTTTCCAAGACAACAAAAGGACTTGAAAAGACATAGTTTCGTTACTAAATCGTTACCTATTCCCTACCGGACAAAAACGGTAACGATTTGTCCCGAAATGACCGCAGAAAGTCCGAATTTGTTCACCGTCTATCTATCTCACATTTAACAAGTTATTAGTAGTTTTGCAACTTAAAAATGTGAGGTTATGAAGAGTACATTTAAAGTCCTTTTCTATTTAAAGAAAGGCTCTGAAAAAAAGAACGGTGAGGTTATGATTATGGCAAGAATTACCATTGACGGTAAACTTTGCCAGTTCAGCACAAAACAAAGTATTTTGCCTGATAGCTGGAATATCGCAGCAGGAAAAGCCAAAGGTAAGGATGCAGGTAAAATCAATGCTTTATTAGATGATATAAAAGCATCCTTAAACAATATCTACCACGAACAACAACGGCGTGACAATTATGTAACAGCCGAAAAGGTGAAGAATGAATTTTTGGGACACAGTGAGAAACACGAAACCGTCCTTACCCTTTTCAAAAAGCACAATGACGATGTTAAGCAGTTAGTCGGTATATCCAAGACGATTGCTACCTATCGTAAATATGAAGTGACCCGCCGCCATCTTGCCGAGTTCATCCAAAGCAAATATAACGTATCGGATTTTGCGATAAATGAAATAACACCGATGTTCATTACAGACTTCGAGTTATATTTGCGTACTACCTGTAAATGTGGTTATAACACGACCGCCAAGTTCATGCAGTTTTTCAAACGTATCATCCTGATTGCCCGTAATAATGGCATCTTGATAGGCGACCCATTCGCCAGTTATAAAATACGTTTGGAAAAAGTGGATAGGGGTTACTTGTCAGAGGATGAAATAAAAATCATCCTTAAAAAGAAGATGGTTTCTGAACGGTTGGAAAACGTCAGGGACTTGTTTATCTTTTCCTGCTTCACAGGTTTGGCTTACATAGATGTTGCCAATCTTACGCAAGACAATATTCGTAAATCCTTTGACGGTAATTTATGGATAATCACCAAACGTCAAAAGACTAATACGGACGTAAATGTTCCTTTGCTGGATATTCCCAAAATGATATTGAAGAAGTATAAAGGTAATTTGCCTGATGGTAAGATACTTCCTGTAATCAGCAATCAGAAATTAAATGCGTATTTGAAAGAAATTGCGGATGTTTGCGGAATTAAAAAGAACTTGACATTTCACCTTGCAAGGCATACTTTTGCCACGACAACTACGCTTGCAAAGGGTGTACCTGTTGAAACTGTTAGTAAGATGTTGGGGCACACCAATATAGAAACGACACAGATATACGCCCGCATTACCAATAATAAGATAAGTAACGATATGCAGGGACTTGATAAGAAATTTGTCGGCATTGAAAAAATCTACAAAGAAGTATCTATGAAATAGGTATATAGGGGAACTTATCACAAATTGTGATAAGTCCCTTTATGCTTTCAATTACTCACCATTAAATAATAACATTATGGACTTACAAATCATCCAAAACAAAATCTTTGAGGTCAGAGGTTGCCGGGTCATGCTCGATTTCCATTTGGCAGAACTTTATCAAGTTGAAACAAGAGCTTTGAAACAGGCAGTTAAAAGAAACTTATCCCGTTTTCCCAGTGACTTTGCTTTCCAGCTAACAAAGGATGAATGGCAGGAACTTATCACAGTTTGTGATAAGTTCCCTGAAAATATCCGGCACACACCGACCCCGCCTCTCGCATTTCTTGAGCAAGGTGTCGCCATGCTTAGTAGTGTCTTACGCAGTCAGACCGCCATAGACGTGAATATTTCCATCATGCGTGCTTTTGTCCTCATGCGGCAAATGTCAATCGGTTACGAGGAACTTCTTAAACGCATCGAAGAACTGGAACAGAGTACGGATGCACAATTCAGCGAGGTGTACCAAGCATTGACCCAGTTATTAAGCAAACCCGAACCGAAGCCACGCAAACCGATAGGATATAGAACCTATGACGAATAACGATTTAAGGTATTCGGTTGTCTAAGGGGTGTCACCAGTGATACCCCTTTTTCAGTTCCCTAAAGTAATGTATCTCAATCACAAATTTTAGCAAAGTTACAGCCCGGCAGGGACAAATACCAAATCCGAGCCGTTCCGGTTTTCTAAAAAATCTCCACACCTGCGGGTCGTATTTTTTGAAAAGATTAGGTTGAAGTCCCCGCCAAACTGTGGGTGTCCGGCAAAATTTCTTATTGTTTAATTTAAAATTCAAGCGTTATGAAAACAACAGAATTTACCATGCCGGAAATCACTATCTCTTATAAAGACAATGTAAAAGCATCCGAAAGAATGAAAATACTTTCTTCTCAAACTTCTTATTCTTACTTAAAACCTTTCTATTCCGAATGTATGGAACACCACGAAGAAAGTTATGTAATGTTCCTCAATCGGGCAAATAAGGCTTTAGGCGTTTCCCTTATCTCTAAAGGCGGCATGGCTGAAACAGTAATGGACGTGAAAATCATCCTGCAAACCGCCTTGAAAGTCCATGCTTCGGGCATCATCCTTTCACATAACCACCCATCGGGCAATCTACGTCCGAGTGAACCGGACAAGCAAATCACCTCAAAAATAAAAGAAGCCTGCAAGGTCTTGGATTTACACCTGTTAGACCATATCATCCTGACAGAAGAAGGCTATTACAGTTTTACAGACGAAGGGCTTTTATAAGCCCTTTTTTTACTCTCTCATTACCCAATACAAAAAGCCTGATGGCTTTTGTTTCTTATCCTCTTAAACAAGAGAAAAATTTTCCCTAAAACTGATTGGAACATTGTCAAAGGTATATCCGTGCCTGTTACTGTTCAAATTATTTTTTAGAAATCTCCACACCTACGGGTAGTATTTCATAAATAATAATTTGCCCTGTACCATTCCCGAACCTTTGAAAAGACAATGTTCCCATTCAGTTAAAGGAAAAATTTATGTGGTGGGCGACAAGCGATGTAAACGATTAAAATTCAAAAGTCATGGAAACAGTAACATTATCAGAAGCAAGAGTTTATGTAGGTACTTACAACAAGTATAACAGTGGTTCACTTTTCGGCAAGTGGTTAGACCTTTTCGACTGTTGGGACAAGGACGAATTTATGGAAGCATGCCGGGAACTGCACAAGGACGAGCAAGACCCGGAATTTATGTTTCAGGATTACGAGAATATCCCGGAAGCCCTGATTACCGAATGTTGGCTTTCTGATAAGTTCTTTGAGCTTCGGGATGCCATCGAGAAACTAAGCGAAACCGAGCAGGAAGCGTTTTTCGTGTGGTGCGACCACCACAACAGCGATATAAGCGGAGAAGATGCGGACGACCTTATTTCTTCTTTTGAGTATGAATATCAGGGAGAATATAAGGACGAGGAAGATTACGCCTATGAAATTGTAGAGGAATGTTACGACCTGCCGGAGTTCGCAAAGACCTACTTTGATTATTCGGCTTTTGCCCGTGACCTGTTTATAACTGATTACTGGATGGATAACGGCTTTGTTTTCCGTTGCGCCTGATTACTAACCGGGTGGAGCAATCCACCCACAACACACCAAGACAATGAAAGTATATAATAAGATAACGACTTTTTTACGATGGTTTATACTTGCTTTTATCATCTATCAGGCAGCCACCAGCACCGCCGGAATGTGGATAGCCCTAATCATGGGCTTTTTTATTATCCGGTTCGTTCTCCGGTTGTTTATCTCTGCCGTTTACCTGTTTTGTATGGCTTTTATTTTCATTGTGCTGCTTTCACTTCTTATTATCTGATAACTCATTTTAAATTATAACAATATGGAAAGTTTAAACAAAAACGGGGTAAGCATTACCCAAACACCGGGAGAGGAAAAATATGTAAAATGCTGTTTAGGCGCATTTAGGGGTCAAATCTATTATCAATATGATTACCGCCATACAGACGGCGAACTGTT
This sequence comes from Parabacteroides sp. AF17-3, assembly GCF_003635445.1. NCBI lineage: Bacteria > Pseudomonadati > Bacteroidota > Bacteroidia > Bacteroidales > Tannerellaceae > Parabacteroides > Parabacteroides sp. AF17-3. Next base: position 20,575 of record NZ_QTMM01000031.1, read on the forward strand.
CAGCACCCTTGCCAAAACACTTGACGAGTGCCGCAATCGGCGGGATGAATGGATGGCGAAAAAAGAAAAGGTACAATAACAATTTAAAAGTTACATTTATGAAAACGACAGAAGTAAATAAAAGGATTATCGGCAGACGTTGCAAGTGTATATTTACGGGCTTACTGGTAACGGGTATTATTGAAGCCGTAGAAGAAAACGAACATTCCGTGCAGGTGAAAGTACGTTTCGACACGCCGCACCAGTGGGGGGATGAACTTTATTCCTATGACTGGTCTTTCGGACGTAAAACAGACGGTTTCGGGTCTTTGAAATATTTGGAACTGTTGCCCGACGAAACGACATTCGATGCAATGATAGTTACTTTCGGCGACCCTATCGGCACACTGGACGGTATTTTTGAAGATGTGAAAACATGGGGTGTCTGTTCCTTGAAAGGCTGGATAGATAGCTACGAAAGCACCCGTTTCACGCCCATAGACGTAGATAAGGCAGTTATAACGAGTGAACATAATATGGAGTGTGTAAAAGAGTGGTTGGAACATAACACACCCATAAAGGACATTATAATCGGTTAATGAAGAACGGCGGCAAATGCCGCCGCTACTTTCTTTCCGTGAGCCGAAGCGGAAAAAGAAAGATAGCAAAGAAACCTGTTTCCATTCCCTATAAAAAGATAACCCGCCGGGAAATACCCGCCGGATTATCTATCATAACATAACGTATCATTCCAATTCTTCGCCCCATAGTTCCTTATCGGTCGGTGCGTATTTCATTTCATGCCAGCACCAGCCACCTACCAACAGGTAAAAGGCAGCTAAAGCCATAAAGAAACTACATACCATAATAGTATATCTGAAACCTGCTATTATTCCTCATGGTGCAGAAAGGTTACTTTCAGAACACATACCATTTCTTCATCTTCGGCATCAAATTTCCACGTCCGCTTTTTGACAACCATTTCCGTATCAAAATCGAAATGTTCCAGTACGGGTGCATTATCTTCTTCATCCGCCCACCTGAAAGCCTGATTAGACGGTGTTTTCCTTAATTCCCCCCGGTCAAATTGGGAAATGCTTTCTTTATCCACTATCACAATGTCACCGACTGCCGGAACTGCATCCGTTTTCCATGTGGTATTTACAAAAAATGAAATACCGTTTATATCCAATTCTATTTTAACCATGTCCTTTTTACTTTATTTGTTTTCTTCTTCCTTGTTATTGTCATTGTTAAATGAAAATGTTAATTGCTGTAACGTCCCGAAGCTATCCTGAAAATACACATCTACCGTTTGTTGGTCGGTCGATGCGGAAGTATAGTAAAGCCGGAATGTTTCACCCGGAAGCGGGTACAGGTCATTCGGCAGTAAAACCGTACCATCGGACATTTTCAGCGTTCCTGCCCCGTCCGGCTGGAAATAGCGGATGAAATACTTTGTTTCCTCATACCGTCCGTCCCGGTGAAGCTGGCAGCGTATTTCCGCCGTTTCACCTACCTTTAATTTTTTCGGCACTGGCATCGTTTCGATACTAAACGGGTAAGACTGCTGTATATCCACATCGTCATTACACGCACCCACCAATAGCAAGGCGGCCATTACATAGCAGCCTATCAAAATGCGGCTTAAAATCTTTCTCATATACATTATATATAATAGGTTAGTTTATCACATTATTATCTTTAGACCGATACCAAACTGTGTATGGAACTTTCCGACTGAAGAACCGAACAGGCATCTTTCCCTTGCGTTAATCAGGAACACCACCCGGTCGGTAATGTAACTTTCCAGTTCCAGCGTCAGCGCACCGCCATAGACAAAACCGTCCTTATCGGTCAGGGTCGAGCCATCGGGCAGCAATTTATCGCCCCAGTTGCTTGTTTCGTACCCGGCAAGGGCAGACAAGCCCAGCGAAAGGAAAAAGGTTTTCTTCCGGTCTGAAAGGAAATTCAGATAGTAACCGCCCTCACCTGTAAACTGGCTGACTGGTATTTGCAAATCCTTGTAGGGGTAATGCTTTTCGAGGTATTCCCCGCCGACAACCCACCTGTTCCCGTTTTTGGTATAGGTACTCATGGCAGCCCCGAAGTAATAAGCGAAATCACTTTTACTGTTCCAGTGAACACCGTCCGCCATGCCGCCCGTAACCTGCAAGCCTTTCATTCCCGGCAGACATCTTTGTGCGTGTGCCTGGTTGAAAGTCAGGCACAGCACAAAAAGGGATATAATACAGCATATCCTTTTCATGTTCATTTGATTTTAAGTTCGTTAATCACTTTGGCTGCCACGACATCCGAATTTTCCACCCGGATAGTTTGGTGTCTGCCCCCGTTCTTTTCCACCAGTTCGATAACCAAGACCTTATCATCCGGGATAGTGAACTGCGGAACGGTGTACACGGTGCGGACGGTACTTTTGCCGCCGATAACCAGTATCTCGTTATAGCTCCGTACCGGGTCGATAACGGTTTCCTGAATCGCCGTTCTTTTGGCTACTTTCTTATCCACAATCTTGAAACGGATAAAGTCGGTATCAAACGGCACGTTTGAACTGTTCTTTGTTTGTGTGTGGAAGTAGAACAGCCCGTTATGCGAATAAATGCCCTTTACCAAGAACTGCACCCCGAACCGCTTGCATCCCAAATGCTTTATTTCCCGGTCATTGTTCTTGTAGATGGACTGCATAATCAGCTTTACCAAAAGCGGGCTTTCGTTACCCAGTTCACGGAAATAGATGTTCATCCGGGTATGGCTGAAATCCGTTGTGTCCTCATTTTCCAAGAAGTCTTTCATTTCGATGTTCAGCATTTCCGGTTCATGTGCGTACTTTGCATTAAAACTGTAAAAGCTACCATCCTCACAGATAACGGAAAAATTGGTTTCACCGGGAAAGCCCTCTGTTGTGGCTTTCACCCTGACAACATTTTCCGCCCCGTCCGCTTTTCCGGCAATGATGTAGTTACTGCCTAAGTCCACGTATTTAACGGCAGACGGGAAAATGATATGTACTGTTTTGGAGAACGTCACCTGTACACCGTAAGGTGTCACCATTTGGCGGTAAGGGAGCTTCTTTGTAATGCCTTGATACAAATCATTACTTTGTGCTTTCATTGAAACCACGCCCAAGAGTAGGGCAAACATGATAATTAACTTTTTCATTTTGGATTGAAATTTTTATGGTTGATAAATAAATTACTGTTGTTTGGCGTAAAGCATCACCTGATAGTTCGCTTTCAGGTGTACTTTTACCGTTCTGAACTTCTTGGCAAGGTATTGTGACCCGCCTTGCATCAAGCCCCTTGTAATATCCATCGCGACCTGCTGCCCGGCACTTTGTGCAAAGGAAATGCTCGTACCCAGTCCCGCACCGATATTCGCCATCGCTTCCTTTGCCGCTTCCTGTTCCAGTGACGAGGGAACGGAAAGCCCCTTTTGCCCGTCACTGTCGTAAACGGCAAGTTCCACCGGAATGATGTTACCCGCATATTCGAGCGAGGAAACCAGTATGTCGAGCCGTTCCCCCTGCACTTTGGCACTTCCTGAAACAAGGCTGTTTTTCGGGACAATCACGTTCCCCGCCTGTAACGGTTCTAATAGTCGAAGTTTAACCGTTTGCCCGTCCATAAGTGTTTGGTCGTTATGCACACACGCCCGGATAGTGTTCTTTCCCATCGAATAACCACTGCCGACCGCCGTATTAAACCCGTAATTGCGTGGCTTGCTGTATTCGGCGACAAATTCGGCGTTGCTCATAGGTTGCTGCAATCCTGAAACCGTCCTGTCCGATACCGATTTTACAGGTGTGGCATTTCCTTTGCCCTGAACGGTTGCGGTAGGTATCACTTGCGCTACTTGTTCCTGCTGTCCGCCGTTCATATACTTTGCCGCCAGTTCGTAGGACTTTTCCATAAGAGCCACCTGTTCATCCATGTTGCCCGCACCGTTTTCTTTCGCATCGAGCCGGGCAGTGAGTTCTTCCACCTGACGTTTCAGTTCCTCTTTTTCCTTGTCCTCTTTCGGCGTTTCGTAGAAACTGCCTAACTGACGGTTCATGTCCCGGTAAGCTGCCGCCGAAGATTGGATAGAGGAACGGCTATTGTTCGGCGCACCCGCCCCGAAGTCTATTACATTGGTTTTCGGTTTTTCTGCCGGAGCATCATCTATCAGGGTCAAATCTTCCCCGTTCCCGTTTTCCTCTCCCAGCGAAAAGGCAAAATCCTGTAAGGAGCGCATCTTGTCCGCCTGTTTGTTCTCCATTTGTTCCTGTTCGTAGGCGGTCTTTTTATCGCTGATTATCCCGTCCCCTTTGGGTTGCGGAATATCGGCATTAAATCCGCCCACGTTTTCCACCTTTGCTTCGTCCTTATCGGACGGTGCAAAAATCAGGTACATAGACCCTAAGAAAACCAGTCCCATAAGCGGGTAAACCAGCATCTTCTTTCGCTGCTGTATCTGCTGCGGGGTCAGTTCTTTTTTTTCCTTTACCTGTTTTTCAGGTTCTTTCTTCCTGTCCGTTTCCGGTGCGGGAACTTCATTTTTCACTTCTTTTTCTTCCATTGTCTGACTGATTAAAAATGTTCGTACTGTCTTTACTTTGTAACTGCAACTGCCTGATGTGTTCTATCCGTATGGTTTCGCCATCCTCTTTTCCTATCCGGTAAATGGATGATACCGTAAAGTAGATGGATAGCCCGCCGAAGAACAGGAGCATAAGCAGTATGACTGCCAGCCTTATTTCCGGTGTCATGCGCCCGCACAGGTGGCGGAGTTTTTCATCCGCCCAGTCCTGCACATGGGTAATTGCCTGATTCACCGGAGAGAGAATTTTCCGTATCATGGCTTACCGCTTTATGGTGTTCAAGTCCTTGTTTTCCGTTATCTCGAAACTTTCCATCATAAAGCCGTGCGGGTTATTGTCCGAGCGCACAGCGTTCAGTAACCGGCAACGGGTGACAAGGCTTCTTTCCGTCACGCTGCTTTCACGGATAATCATTTGGCGGGCATAGGTAGCCACCGCATACGGGTACACATCGAAATTGCAAGAAACGCTGTCTATCTGTATGGTCTGGCTGATATTGCCCGAAATGATACGGTTGTAATATCCCTTTTCCGAGAGGTCACGGTAATAGTTAAATGCGCTCTTATCGGCGAGGAACAGCGACCGTTTGATATTGCTTTCGATAGCGTTCTTATCCGGTGACAATGTGAAAAACAGTTCGTGAAAACGCTTTACGTGTTCCCTTGCTTCGACCGGACGGTTTTGTGTCAGGTCTTGCGAAAGCGCAAGCATCAAACTTTTACCACCGTCCAATACATAAATCTTTTGCCGTTGCGCTTCGGCAAACGTGTAGGAGTTCCAAACGGCATAACCCGTTATCAGGGTACACATAACGACAAACACGATACCGAAAAGACGTATCTGTTTGAAACTGGTTTCAATGTTCTTTAAACTTTTAAATTCCATCTTGATTTTTAATTATTGATTACCTTTGATTAGTTTACCGCCGACCCTGCCGCCAGCGTTTCCGGTGGCTGCTCCGGCTACCGCACCAACGCCACTGCCCGTTTTATTGGCTGCACTGTTTATATTCCGGCTCATGTTGCCCATTCCGCCCGCCTGAATAATCCAGTTCGATACGGTGGGGATGGTGAAGTAACCGATGATACC
>NZ_QTMM01000032.1:0-18484 GCF_003635445.1 Parabacteroides sp. AF17-3
AATTCGCTTTCCGAACCGCAATGGGAGGCGATGTCGCCCAGTTCGATCATACCGCCGTCGCGGATGATGATGGTGTGGACGTAAGGGGGCTCGGTGTAATAGTCTGTCAGGGCCACGCTTTCACCGTTGTAGAGTGTCAGCTTGGTCACCGTATACACGTAGGTACCGACCAGCGTGTGGGCTTCGCCCCGGTTGAAGGTATAACGCTCGGTTCTCGGTACGGCTTCCTCCAACGGATAGTAGTAATCGGCGGGGGTGGCGGTGTATTCGATCTCCCAGCGGTCATAAGTGATGTTGTTGAAACCGACCGGACGGATCTGGACGTAGACCGGTGTGCCTTTCACCACGCTTGTCGTAGTCAGATTATCCACATCGCGGAAGTCCTGAAGCTGGTTCGACGCCGTGGAGACCGACCATTGCAGGGCGCCGTGCGGACCGGGGCCGGGACCTTCACCATCCTTAATAATAATTGTATGTTTGTATGGTGAATCATTGTAATCGTATGTCTCGACGATCTTGTTTCCATACAGGTCATATAATGTCAGCTTGGTGACGGTATAGATGTATGTGCCGATTTCCGTATGTGCTTCGCGGTTATTGAAATTATGACGTTCGGTCTTGACGATCGGGGTCATACCATAATAATGTTCTACCGGAGTCACGGAATATTCAACATCCCAACGTTCAAAAGTGATGTCTTCATGTCCGATCGGGCGGATTTGTACAAAGACAGGTGTTCCATAATTCACGGACGTTGTTGTCTGGTCGTCCACGTCACGGAAGTTAGATTGCTCGTGAGGGGTGGTCGATACCGACCATTGCAAAGCCGGTATTTTAGCTATCGGCTTCGCCTGGATGATCACGGTGTGGGTACAGGTGGCATCGCGGTAGTTATAGGTGGCTACCTCCCTGTCCCCTTTGTAAAGAATCAGTTTACTTACATTATAATAATAAGTACCCGGTAATACGTGGGCTTCTCCCTTGTTGAAGTCATAACGGATGGTTTTTGCAATTGCATCTTCCATCGGGTAGTGGTAATCAACCGGTGTTGCGGTATATTCAATAGCCCATCGGTCGTAGTCAACCCTGTCCAGATAAACCGGCCTGATCTGTACATAGACAGGCGTACCTTCCATCACAGAGGTGGTAGAGTTGTTTTCTACATCTTTGTATTCATATATTTCATTAGTTGTCTTGGATACCGACCATTGAAGTTTATCCAGGTCTCCTTCAACAACCAACGGATCCCCTTCTTGGGGCGCCTTGAACTTACAGTTATAGAAACTACCGTAATTGGAGTTTGTCACGTTGTTCCCATCATCTTTAACAGCGTCATAGATGGAATAATCTTCAGAGAAGTCGATGTTATGTAATCTGATATATTCCGGGTTGGTGGCAGGTAAGTTGATTTTTGATCCATTGAATTTTATCAGGTTTGTACTCGTGAGTTCATCTGATAAAGAACTGACGGCGATAATATTAGTTTGTCTTTTACTGAAATAATCTGTAATAGTAAACCCGCCGACTTGATTATCCTTACTTATTAATTTAATAAGCTTAGGTTCCGGCAGTGTACAACTGTCTTTTGCTGCACTAGAAAATAATGTATTGATATTTTTGAACGGATCGCTTGCAGAATTAAATATGAGATATGCCCCGGTCGAAGCATCCATAAATACTGCATCGGTAGTAGATGCTGTTGGAGGGGTAGCTAATTCTCTTGATACCAGAACATCATAGTATGAATTGACATTTGTATTAGGTTTACCTCTTAATTCTAAATATTTGTACTCATTAGGAAAAGAAATACCGGTACTGGAATATTTCCAGATACGTATTTTTTTCCCCGCAGGTAAATCCAATTTTCCTGCAAAAACAATATTTCTGCTTCCCGGATTTTTGTTTGCATGGGTACTTAAACCTGTTATAGAAATATAATAGGGATATGCACCTATGTTTTTTATTGTAATGTCTTTGAAATAGTGGCCGTCACCCGTATTTATATTTATAGGCGCATATGATCCGTGTAATTTCCCGCTTTCGAAAGTAAGATTGATGTAATATCTTTTATGATTAGGATCTCTGGTGTCACTGGCAATACTGGTAAATCCTTCGACGATATTAATAACTGAATAGGAATTTGTTATATTACCAATGTTTTTAAAAGTAAGATCTCTTAGAAGAATATTATCAGCAGCATTGATCGTTATAAAATATTGGTTATTCGCTTGGTTACTTTTGGAGCCGTAGGGATTTCCATAAAATTGCATACTACCTCCGTCAAATACAATGTTCTCGATAACGACATTATCTAATATTTTGTATTTTACATGACCTTTATTGCTTTTATATGTGTCCCAGTATCCATAATTCGGTCCTATAATTGCAGGAGCTGTTTCCCTGTCTCCAAGTCCGATAATTTTTAATCCGTTTTTATAAAAATGTGATTCTCCGCCATTTTCAAGAGGAGCATACATTCCCGAATCAAAAAACAATGTATTATTGGCTAATAAAATATTTGAAGGTATCCTCGCGGCCGATGTTATAGTACATCCTACATCCGAATGATCGTAACTGGTAGCGGTCAGAAGCTTTGTTGTACAAGCATATTCTTTGCCTTTATATGTAACAGTATGGGTTTCACCATCTTTGTAGGTCCCTGTATTTTGAGTGACAAAGTAGTTAGTACCACCATGATTTGTTGCATCATAATCAACAACTGGATCAGTAAACGTCTGTCCGACCGTCACCGGGAATGCGGTATTATCCAGTTTTGCACCGGCAGGCAGTGCCGGGTTTTTATCCGTTATCATCGTTCCGTCGAATGTAACGCCGGCGGAGGCCTCGGTTGCATCTGTGAACTCTGTTGCTTTGATAGCTACTTTAATTGTTTTGCCATGATCAGCTTTTGCAAATGTGTAGTTTAAAGTCGCTGTCGTCGCGTTGGCTATTGCCTGGTTTCCGATATACCACTGGTAGGTATGGCCCGTAGAACCATTTGCTTTGAAGGCGACAGTCAACGTTACCTGATCCCCTTCTTTAAGGAGTTCGGTCGGCATCCCGGTGAGACTGGTAACAGTCGGTTTTCCAATGACTTTGATCGGGACCAGGTTACTGGAACCTGATGCATCTTTGCATTGTAATAACTTTCCGTTGTCCTTATAAGACAAGGATACATTAGTAAATGTAATACTTTTTCCATCCAATGTCCATCCTGTGGGAGTTCCTCCGCTTACAGAGAAATAGTCACCAAGATTGATGTTGCTTCCCTCCGGTATTGAAGGTGAGGCGGTGGGTGAAATCGTTAGTTGTGCAAAAAGTACTCCTGCTAAATTCAGTAATAGCAATAAAATAAAGTTTTTCCGTATCATGTTTTAATTATTAGTGGCAAATATTCTATGTGTCAAATGTAAATTAAACTTTTTTTACTTACAATTGTTAATGAGTTGGATTAACGCTGATTATGAATTTTTATTGTTAAACAATTGATTTATGGCGTATATGTAAATGAAAATGACCGAAATGTAAAATGAAGAATGTTTAATTAAATCTTCAAAAAGAGTATTTGTTTGTTCCAATATGTATAAATGTGCTTTTTGAGTATATCATTTATATGAATGTTTTTGATCTGATATCAGTAATCTACTTGCTGAAACCGTGTTGATAGATTTTGTCTATGATGATATAGTAATTATCTGTTTGACAGGTGTTTATATCTGCTGTATCTTTGCAGTACAAGAAAAATAAAAACGTATAACAATTAAAAAACAGAAGAATATGAAAACATTAGATTATTTGCATTTAGACGCATCAGCAGCAAACAAAGTAGTAGAAGCATTACAGCAGTTATTGGCCGACTACCAGGTATTTTATACAAACCTTCGCGGATTCCACTGGAATATTAAAGGACACGGCTTCTTTGTTCTTCACAGCAAATTCGAAGAAATGTATGACGATGCAGCCGAGAAGGTAGACGAACTGGCAGAACGTATCCTGATGTTGGGAGGTGTTCCTGTAAACGAGTTCAGCGAATACTTGAAAGTATCCAGAGTAAAAGAAGTATCAGGCGTATCCTGTGGTGACGAAGCCCTGGAAAATATCCTGAATACTTACGGTCAGTTTATCGCTGAAGAACGTAAACTGCTTTCTCTTGCCTCAGAAGCCGGAGACGAAGCTACAGTAGCGCTGATGAGCGACTATCTGAAAGAACAGGAAAAATTAGTTTGGATGTTAGTAGCTTATTCAACTTGCGACTGCAAGAAGTAATGAGAAATAAGTATAAGTATTAATAATTCATTCGTTGCGTTAGGAGAGAGGATGCCGTGAGGTATCCTCTTTTTGTTTTTGAAAAAAAAACAAGAATTTTATGTAGCCTCTGATACGTAAATTATAAAGCCCGTTTCCCCCTGTAAAATACCTGAAAACCGACTTGAATTCACCTGCCTCCAAATAGCTTTCCTTACGATTTGAAACCTGTATTTGTTGTTGGTTATTTGGTTGTGTAATAATGAAATACAATGAAAAATAAGCTTTTTGGAGTTTGCCTTTGATTTTGTAAAATGACTAGATAAAACGATCGTTTTTTCTAGTCACGGCAAAAGTATACATAATTTTTTGAATAGACAAAATAAAAAAATCATTATCCCTTGTTTGACAAGGTTAGATGGATATTTCAATCTTTAAATTTAACAATTTAGTATTCCTAAAAAATGACGAGAAAAAACGATCCTTTTTTCTCGTCATTTTCGTCGTTACAATCTGTAACTGACGAACTTTTTTGTACCCCGAAAAACAATAGTAAATGACTAGTATTATATTGATTATCATAGGAGTGATAATTTCAATCCTATTTTCTTCTTTTATTATACCTCGTATATTGGTAGTAGCTTTCCGAAAGCGTTTATTTGATGTTCCGGATGAACGAAAGGTGCATCAAGGTATCGTACCCCGTTTAGGTGGTCTTTCATTTGCTCCCTCTATCCTTTTTACATTATCGTTTACGACAGGACTTCGTTACCTGATGGGTGATGGAATTCCTGAAGAGATGCTTTGCTTTATCATTCCGGAGTTTTATTTCTTGGTCTGTGGGTTAACACTGTTGTTCTTAACTGGCATAAAAGACGATCTGGTCGGTCTGCGCTATCGATCGAAGTTTGTTATGCAGATTCTTGCTGCTATCATGGTTCCTTTATCCGGTTTATGGATTAATAATTTATATGGTATTTTCGGAATCCATGAGTTGACACCCTGGCTGGGAGTACCATTAACTGTTTTTCTGATTGTATTTATATGTAATGCGATTAACTTGATTGATGGCATTGATGGACTAGCTTCCGGTTTAAGCTGCGTATCTTTGGCTATTTTAGGAGGTCTATATGTTCATAACCATTTATGGATGTATGCTATGCTTGCTTTTGCCTCATTTGGTGTGTTAGTTCCTTTTTTCTATTATAATGTATTCGGTAAAGTCGAGCGATGCCGGAAAATTTTTATGGGAGATACAGGTAGTCTGACATTAGGTTATATCCTGTCTTTCCTGATCATCCGTTATACAGTTTGTGCTCCTGATATTATACCTTATTCAGACGGAGCGATCATTGTTGCATTTTCAACAATAATTATCCCTATGCTTGATGTAATGAGGGTCATGTTTGTTCGTTGGCGTAACCATAAGGGGATATTTGTTGCAGATAGAAATCACATTCACCATAAATTGTTGAGTATGGGATTAACACAGAGGCAGGCAATGTTATTGATATTGACTATAGCTTGCTTATTCAGTGGTGTGAATATCTGTTTGATATCATATATTGATAATAATATTCTGATATCTTTTGATATTCTTGTATGGATAGGTCTTAATCTATGGTTTGACAGAATACGGAAAAACACTTAATATAAAATCTTCTTAGTGTAGAATTTTAGGAGTAACGTAGAGTTTTGAAATATTGTTAGGTAAGAATAATTAAGTTTTTTATAAACAGAAAAATTATGAAAGCATGTTTTATGGGGTTGGGATACATTGGACTTCCCACAGCGATCATTGCAGCTAAGCATGGAGTAAACGTTTTAGGTGTCGATATCAATTCAGGTGTGGTAGAAATGACAAACCAGGGTAAACTTCATATTATTGAACCCGGTATGGAAGAGTATTTACAGGAAGTGGTAAATGCCGGATTGTTAAAAGCTTCTACTACCCCTGAAATCAGTGATGCTTATTTTATGGTTGTTCCTACTCCGTTTAAAGGCAATCACGAACCGGATATCTCTTATGTCGAAGCAGCAACCCGTTCCGTTCTTCCTTATTTGAAGGAAGGAGATTTATATGTAATAGAATCGACCTCTCCAGTGGGAACGACGGAAAAGATGCAAAGTCTGATTTTTTCAGAACGGCCGGAGTTGAAAGACAAAATATATATTGCTTATTGTCCGGAGCGGGTGTTGCCGGGGAATGTCATCTACGAACTGGTTCATAACGATCGTGTGATCGGAGGAATCAATCCGGAGTCGACTGATAAAGCAATCGAATTTTACAGTCAGTTTGTACAGGGAACATTGCATAAGACAAATTGTAAAACGGCAGAAATGTGTAAACTGACCGAGAATTCATCCCGTGATGTGCAGATCGCTTTTGCGAACGAACTTTCACTCATCTGCGACAAAGCCGGTATTAATGTATGGGAACTGATCGAATTAGCCAATAAGCATCCGCGGGTAAATATCTTGCAACCGGGAGCAGGTGTAGGAGGGCATTGCATTGCAGTAGATCCTTATTTTATTACAGCCGATTTTCCGTATGAGTCACAATTGATATCCAAAGCACGTGAGATCAATAATTACAAATCCTTCTGGTGTGCCGAAAAAGTGCATAATGCCATCTTAAGATTTGAATTAGAGCACCACCGCAAGCCGATTGTCGCTATGATGGGACTTGCTTTTAAGCCGAATATCGATGATTTGCGTGAATCTCCGGCTAAATGTATTACGACAAAAGTGATGCAAGCTTGTAATAATGCGGATATTCTGGTAGTTGAGCCGAATGTGAAAGAGCACAAGGTGTTTAAACTGACCGATTATAAAGATGCCTATGAGAAAGCGGATATTGTGGTATTTTTGACGGCCCATGATCCATTTAAAGAGTTACCTTATATGGAGGATAAAGTTGTATTAGATTTTTGTGGAATTTATAGAAAATAATTATCTGGATATTTTATCCAGACCAAATAAATTTCGTTAACGAACTTAGGTATAAAATAGACTTTTCAATAGGAGAATGGACCAACTTAAAGCCGGAGCTTTACTTTCTTATGTAGTTTTAGGGTTGAATACTTTGATAGGATTGCTCTATACTCCATTTATGTTGCGTATGCTGGGGCAATCGGAGTTTGGGTTGTATTCATTGGCTGCTTCCGTTATTGCTTATTTAACTGTTTTGGATTTGGGCTTTGGTAATGCAATAGTGCGTTATACCGCCAAATTTCGAGTAGAAGGTAAACAAGAAGAGCAATACGAAATGTTTGGTATGTTTTTTTTGCTGTACCTGTTTATTAGTGCATTGGCCTTCATTTTAGGTTTGTTTTTGGTGGGTAATGTAGATTGTTTGTTTGATACCCATATGACGACGGATGAGATAGGCAAAATACGGTTGATGTTGTTGTTGATGGCATTTAATCTGGCATTTACATTTCCGATGAGTATTTGGGGGGCTATTATCACAGCCTATGAAAATTTTGTATTTCAGAAAATAATAAACATAGCTCGCATTCTCCTGAATCCAATTGTGATGATTGTTTTGCTTTTGTTTGGTTACAAGGCTGTGGCAATGGTCGTTGTGACAACCTCTTTTAATGTTGCCACTTTAGTCATTAATTGGATTTATTGTAAAAGAAAATTACATATTCATTTACGCTTTACCCATTTTAGATGGGACTTCCTGAAAGAGGTTTCCATTTATTCGTTCTGGATATTTTTGAATGCTATAATAGACCGGATTTATTGGAGTACAGGACAATTTGTTTTAGGTATTTTTCGGGGGGCAGCAATGGTTGCCGTTTATGCAGTAGCCATACAATTGAGTAATCTATATATTATGTTTTCTACAGCTATCTCCGGCTTGTTTTTACCTAAAGTAATGGCGATGGTGACACGAAATGAAGATCGTAAAGTAATTTCTGATTTATTCATCAGGACAGGACGTATTCAGTTTATTGTAATAGCTTTTGTATTAGCTGGTTTTATAATATTTGGACGTCAGTTTATTCTACTTTGGGCTGGAGAAGGATATGAAAATGCTTATTGGATTTCCCTGTTATTTTTTATCCCCTTAACTGTCCCTTTAATTCAGAATCTTGGAATTACGATTTTACAGGCTCGTAATGAAATGAAGTTTAGATCTACTTTATATGTAATCATAGCTATTGTCAGCTTGGGACTATCTATTCCAATGGCAAAAAGTTATGGTGGCATAGGTTGTGCGTTTGCAACGGCTTTAGCTCTTACGGCAGGACAAATTGTGGTGATGAATATTTATTATCAAAGAAAACAAGATATAGATATTATAAAGTTTTGGAAAGAGATTGGAAAAATGTCAATCATTCCTTTTGTTGTAACATTATTTTCTCTCTTGCTTATATGGAAAATGGATATTGACATATCAAATATTACTCGTTTAGCCGGTGGTATTGTTTTATTTTCTTTATTCTATCTTCCTCTTTCCTGGTTTGGCTCTATGAATGCTTCAGAACGTTCGTTGTTTAGTGGTATGATCCTGAAATTGATAAAGAGATAGTCTATGATTAAAATAGATAGTAAGGAAAAGTGCTGTGGTTGCTGGGCTTGTGTACAACGCTGTCCAAAACATTGTATTACAATGGTAGAGGATGATGAAGGTTTCCTTTATCCCAAAGTGGACTCTTCACTTTGTATTGATTGCAGTTTATGTGAAAAGGTTTGCCCTGTAATTAATCAGGGGGAACCGAGAATACCGGATATGGTTTATGCCGCAAAGAATTTGAATGAAGAGATTCGTATGGCTAGTTCTTCCGGGGGAATTTTTACGTTGTTAGCAGAAGAAATAATAGCTAAGGGTGGTGTTGTTTTTGGTGCCAGATTCAATGAAGAGTGGGATGTTGTCCATGATTATACAGAAACGATAGAAGGTTTATCTGCTTTCCGGGGTTCTAAATATGTACAAAGTAGGGTGGGGAAATGTTATTCACAGGTAGAGGAGTTTTTGAAAAAAGGTCGTAAGGTTCTATTCTCTGGTACTCCTTGTCAGATTGCGGGTTTGAAACGTTTCCTTAGGAAAGAATATGATAATCTCTTGACGGTGGATTTCGTTTGTCATGGCGTTCCGAGTCCGGGGGTATGGCGAGAATATCTGAAGGAGGAAATTGCACGTCAGTGCGATGGGAAAAATATAGTTTTGTCTCACCCAGTTTTAAATGGTAGAGAAGCTCGTATTGAGAGCATTTCGTTTAGAAACAAATGCCTAGGTTGGAAAAGATTTAGTTTTGTTCTCACTCTCTCTCTGTCCGATGGGTACGGAGATAATAAATTAGTTTTGCTTTCGGAACCTTTAAACAAGAATATTTTCTTGCGAGGCTTTCTGGCGAATTTGTATTTACGTCCGAGTTGTCATATTTGTCCAGCGAAGAGTTTGAAGAGTGGAAGTGATATTATAATTGGGGATTTTTGGGGAATACAAAATGTGATGCCTGAGATAGATGACGATAAAGGCGTGAGCGCGGTGATGGTGAGTACGGAAAAAGGAAAAGAAATCTGGGGAGAAATTACAACTATTAACTATGAGGTTGCTTTTGATGATGTGGTAGCTGCAAATTCTGCCTTGATTCATTCCGTGAACCTTAATCGATATCGGAATATGTTTTACGGAAGCCGGATGAATACAATAGAAATGCGAGTGGCAAGTTCGACAAGTATTTCCTTTTGCCAACGTTGCCGTGGGTTGTTGTCTGCGATTTTGCTAAGGTTGGGACTTCTTGATAGATTGAAGGGTAAATTGAAAAAAAGATCATGAAGATTGGTATTATTACACAACCATTAGGTTTCAATTATGGAGGATTACTGCAAAATTATGCGTTACAAACCGTATTACGCCGTATAGGGCATGAGGTTGTTACCTTGGACCAACCGAATTGCCAGATCGGATTGTTTCAGTTGTTAGCCTCTGCTGCTAAGACTTTTTTACTGAAATTAATTGGAAAAGGAAAGGGACGGCGTTATCCGTTTGTGGCAAAACCGAGTCAAATAAAACACATAGCAAGGTATACCGATTATTTTATAGACAAATATCTGGTACATTCTACGAAGATGATTGATGCTGATAAGACAGCCCGTTATGTGCGAGAAAATCATATAAAGGCATTTGTGGTGGGCAGTGATCAAGTGTGGCGGCCTAAGTATAACGTAGATATATACCATTCATTTCTTGATTTTACCCGAGGGATGGATGTGCGGAGAATAGCATATGCGGCTTCTTTTGGTGTGGATACGTGGGAGTATTCATCCCGTGAAACAGATTGTTGCAGGCAATTAGTCCAAGCTTTTCAAGCAGTGTCGGTACGCGAGGAGTCTGGTGTAACGCTATGTTCAAAATACTTAGGTGTGAAGGCTATCCCTGTACTTGATCCGACCATGCTTCTTGACAAAGAAGATTACGAGCTTTTAGTGGAACAGGAGGATGAATCTTCATGTGATGGAAATATGCTTTGTTACATATTGGATAAGAGTGAAACGAAGAATCGGATAGTAAATGAGGTGGCGGAATATTTACATTTATCACCTTTCACAGTAATGCCGATTCAACCTTTGAATGGAGAGACGATGAAAAATATCAACCAATGTGTGTTCCCTCCGGTGACCAAATGGCTGAGGGGATTTATGGATACCAGTTTTGTTGTGTGTGATAGTTTTCATGGCGCAGTGTTCAGTATAATTTTTAATAAACCATTCTTGGTGATAGCAAATCAGGGGCGTGGGATGGCTCGTTTTTATTCCTTGTTACGTATGTATGGACTAGAAGATCGATTAGTTACTGATGATATGGATATTTCCTTGCTTGAGAAGCCTATCGATTGGATCGTTGTTAATAGAAAGAGAGAGGAGATGAAAGATATCTCTTTGGCTTTTTTACGGGAAAATTTGAAATAGATTAGTTATTATGCTTGAAAAACCGAAAGTGTCAGTCATAGTTCCTGTCTATAAGGCAGAAGCTTATTTATATCGTTGTGTGGATAGTCTGTTGATGCAGACCTTCACTAATTTTGAGATATTACTGATAGATGATGGTAGTCCAGATCGTAGTGGGGAAATCTGCGATGAATACGCAAGAAAGGATACTCGTGTACGGGTATTCCATAAGGAGAATGGTGGCGTATCGAGTGCCCGCAATCTCGGTTTGAAGTATGCACAGGGTGAATGGATAGCCTTTGTGGACAGCGATGATTGGGTGGAATCGGACTTCTTGGAGGTCTTCCGCATACTGTCTGTCGATGTGGATATGATTCACTGTGGGTTACAGTTGGAACAGAAGCCGAAAAAGTTTGTTCGTTACTCCATATTTCGTCATAGACAGCAAATCAAGCCCAGTGAACTGCTTAATCCGGTATATTTCTCTTCGTGTAGTGTCTCTTATTTTTATAAGCGAAGTTTGATAAACAATTTAGGATTAAAATTTTGTGATGTCATTAAATATTCTGAAGACAGGCAATTCATCATTAAGTATCTGTCCTCTTGTAGTAATAATGTATTACTGGTAGATAATCAAGCTTATCGCTATTGTCTGAACTCTAGCTCTGCTGTGCATTCCGAAAGGAGTTATACACGATGTTTAGACGATTTAGTGGTATTACATTCATTGAAGGGGTTACCTTTAGCCACTGCAACTCCCTTTGTGTTTCGTCTATTTGTAAAGGGATTTATCCTAGCCTATTGTATTTATTGCGATAAGAGTAAACCTGATTTCCATGTAGCAATAAACGATTTAATACGCTATTCTGAAGGTTATTCGCATGAATACTTGTTGTTTCAATCTTTTGTAAAGTACCCTATGCTGACAGTTAGCGCCTTTAAATGCTATTGGTGGATTCGAACGATTTATCATAAAATGAAGTAGAAAATATGATTACAAGCTTTTTGGTATATCCTTTTATGATTTTTTCGATGTTTATGCTTTTCAGAGTTCCTGTAAACTGCTATAATGGTAGATTATTGAAAGCACGAACAAATATGATGTATTGGTTTCATGTTGCGATTGGCATTTTCATTTTTATCTTCTTTACCGGGGTAAGATGGGATGTTGGTATTGATCAATTATCCTATTGGCAAATTTATAATACTCTATCTTTGACTGATACCTTTATAAGGGATGATATGGAGATAGGTTTTGTTGGTTTTATGAAGTTACTTTCAAAATTCGGATTATCTTCAACGGTGTTTTTTGCAATAGTGGGATTAATACAATTGTGCTGCACTCTGACGATTTTTAGAAGAGAAAAATTTGTGATTCCATTCTTTTGTATAGGGCTTATATGCGGTGGAATTTTCTTTTCTTGGTGCAATGGTCTAAGACAACAGCTTGTATTGTCTGTTTTTTTATGTATCTGTTCTTTCTTCTTATTGGAGAAAAAGGTAGTTCCTACTCTTATTTCTATATTTTTGTTGACTTTTTTTCATCGTAGTGCAGTTTTTTTATTTGTGCTTGTTCCCTTAATGTGGATTGATTTAGAAAAGTTTTTTATTAAAAGGAAATGGCAATATTTAATATTGTTTGTAGCTTTGATTTTATCACAATTTTCAGTATGGGAGAACCTATTTAATTATTTGGATAAATTCTTGACATTTGTAGAGTACGACGATAGATATAACTCTGAAGTATTGATGAGAGTAGGTTCTAGAACAATGAATTTCGGAGCAAGAAGAATCATATTTTTGATCTTTGATATTCTAATCGTTTTCTATTCAAATAAAATGCGCCATTTTTATCCATCTAAGAACTATGGTTTTGTTTATGCTTTGTTTTTGGTTCTGATCTTTATACAACCATTGTTTATAAATAGTTTGGCTTTATCTAGATTTGTAGATTACTTCGTTATTTACCGGGTAATTATGTTGGCTTATCTGATGTATTATTTGTTTTATATCCATTCATACATGATGGGCTGGGTGATAATTCTATTATTGGCTTGTCATCTTTCCATACAAATAATAGTTGATAAAGGCTATCATAGTGATTGTGTAAGGTATGAGTTTGTTTGGAATAGATAAAATTTTAGCACTCTTTGAAATATGATACAACAAAGTGACAGGATTTTAATCATTGGTCCCGACCCGAAAGCAAAGGGTGGTATGGCTTCGGTGATAGCTTTTTTGGCTCCAATGTATACACCGTTCCATTTAGTTGTTACTTATAAGGAAATATCAAAAATTGGTAAAGTACTTTTGTTTGTGACCTCTGTCCTGAAAACATTTTATTATTGTGTGTTTAGACAAATAGACGTTATACATATCCACACTGCTAATTATATTGACTTTTATCGCAATTCTGTGTTGATATATATTGGTAAATTATTTAATAAGAGAGTGTTATTGCATATTCATGGTAGTTTGTTCAATGAGTTCTATAACACTCATCCCTGCTTTGTGGCATCGGTGTGTAGGTCAGCTGATGCTTTGGTAACAGTGTCATCTACTTTTGTAAAGATGTTGCGACGATATGGGTTGAATGAACATATATATTGTTTGCCCAATTGTGTGGAATTCCCTGAGTTATACCGTACAGAGCAACATCACAACAAACTGCGTCTTGTATTTGTGGGACGAATAAACGAGGTGAAAGGTATATACGATGTGTTAGAGTGTCTGCATAAGTATAAGGAACAGCTTCAAGATAAAGTAGAACTACATATTGGTGGTATAGGTGATGAGGAACGATTTTTAAAGATGATGACTGATTATAATCTCTCATCCATGATAGTACAACACGGTTGGGTAGTTGGAAAAGAAAAAGAAGATTTGTTTTGTTCGTCGGATGTTTTTATTCATCCCTCACACTTTGAGTCGTTTGGCATAGCTATATTGGAAGCTATGTCTTATGGACTACCTGTTATCACAACATTAATAGGAGGTATTCCTGATTTTTTTGAGGATAAGAAGAGTGGGGTTGCTGTTGCTCCCGGTAATGTAGACGAAATTTACGAAGCAATTCTTTTATTTCTGAATGATCGTTCCTATATCTCTCGAATGGGAAAGTATGGAAGAGAGGAGGCCAAAAGGTTTACTCCCCTAGAAATAGAACAACATCTGCAAGATATTTATATAAAATTATTTATATGAAGTCGAAAATAGTTGTTTTGATTTATTTGTTATCAATTTGTTTTTATGTAAATTCTCAAATTGGAGAAAAAAAAATTCATGATAAATTTATTTATGCAGCTTATTGTGCTGGCTATACAATTTTGAATGAATCTTATGTGGATAAATTTGATTTCTCTCTTTTTAATTATTATTATCTGATGGCTTTACCTGTATTTAATCCTAAAGATTTTGATATGACTGGTGATAGTGTAACTAAAAAGTATGTTCAAAATTTTGATTATTTATCAGAAAGAAAGGGTATTCGATTTGCCGAAAACTTTATTGATTCTGTTCATGGTACTGGAGGAAAGGTTTTGTTATCTATGAATGCAAAGAATTTTGTAGATCTTGTGAAAACAAACACGCGATGTGATAATTTAGTAGTAATGTTAGTTGCTTTCATTAAAAAATATAACTATGATGGTTTTGATCTGGACTGGGAACAAGGATTGAATATAGAAAAGCATTATTTGTTTTTGAAAAAGATGAAGGAGGCCTTGGATCGCTATTCAGATAAAAAATATTTTATAACTACTGCTTTACCTTCATCAATTTCTTATTCTCAACCGTTGGCTGATTCATTGAGTAGAATCGTTGATTGGATTAATTTAATGACTTATGACTTAGGAGGTGGAAACTGGAAAGTAACACCCTCTTTTAATACACCAATGACTAAAGTTGAGCAAAATCTTGAGAAATGGAATGTGTTCTCTCCTCATAAGTTATGCATAGGACTTGCTTCTTATGGTTATAAATATACAAATTTACAACTGGGGGAACGTATCAAATCAATTTCTGAGATTCGCAAACATAGTTCATATATCACTTATCCTGCTATTATTGATTCTCTAAAAACAGGCTGGAGAGAAGAATGGAATAACAAAGAGCATATACCTTATTATTTATCTTCTGATGGTAAGAGTTTTATCACAGCAGATAATCCTCGCTCTATTGAATATAAACTACGATGGGCTATTGATAGGGGATATGGAGGCTTTTTTTGGTGGGAACTTTATCATGATTTTAAACTTGAAACCCCATCAGATAGATATGGTAAATTATTATTGAAGGATTCTATTTACGATTATTTGAAGAAAATAGCACACTAGGATCAGATTGTTGCTGTTAATGTTTTTATTTTATGACAATCTGATAAAATATATTAAATAAATATTTTATGCAAAGTCATTTAGTTGTTTTGAACGGAGTAAACATCCATCCATTCCCTTCCGTTCAGCATTTATTGGATTATGTCGACCAAACTAAAGGTCTCCTTGTTGCTATCAATGCAGAAAAGATCCTCCATGCGACTGATCAGATGCGTGCTATTATTAATCGAAATATCGGATACTGCGATGGGGCAGGGCCGATGTTAGCATTGAGACGCCATGGATATGATGATGTAATCAAAATACCCGGTTGCGAACTGTGGCTGAAAATTATTGAAGCTACCTATAAACAAAAAACGTTTTATCTGGTAGGCGGGAAACAGGAAGTAATAGAAGAAACTGTCAGTAAATTAAACAATGATTATCCGGGCATTCGTATTATTAATTTTCGGAATGGATACATCAAAACCGATCAAGAACGGCAGTCTTTGATTGCGGATGTGGCAGAGAAGAAACCTGATGTCGTTTTTGTTGCAATGGGTTCACCAAAGCAGGAATTGCTAATGGAGGAAATGTTCAGTAAACATCCGGCTATCTATCAGGGATTGGGAGGTAGTTTCGATGTGTATACAGGAAGGGTGAAACGGGCTCCTAAATGGTGGGTGGAGCATAATCTCGAATTTGCTTATAGATTGATAAACCAACCGTCCCGTATCAAGCGGCAGATACACTTAGTCCGCTTTCTGTTTCTTGTCTGGATTGGAAAGATATAATATATTAATATGAAAACAATAATGCTCGTCTTCGGGACCCGTCCCGAAGCAATAAAAATGGCTCCTTTGGTGAAGGAGTTTGAGAAGTATCCCGAACTGTTTAAAACAGTGGTTTGTGTGACTGGCCAACATCGCGAAATGTTGGATCAGGTGCTTCATCTTTTTGAAATTCATCCGGATTATGATTTGAATATCATGAAGCAAGGACAGGATTTATATGATGTGACTGCCCGTGTGCTTACCGGCATGCGGGATGTGCTCAAAGAAGTACAACCGGATCTCGTACTGGTACATGGCGATACGACTACTTCGACGGCTTCTGCTTTGGCTGCTTTCTATCAGCAGATACCAGTGGGGCATGTTGAAGCGGGGCTTAGGACACATAACATGTATAGTCCCTGGCCGGAGGAGATGAACCGTTTGATAACGGGGAGGATTGCTACGTATCATTTTTCTCCGACACAGTTGAGCTGTCAGAATTTGTTGGATGAAGGTGTGAAGCAGAAGTCTATCCTTGTAACCGGAAACACGGTGATCGATGCTTTATATCTGGTAGTCGATAAAATTAAAGGAAATGAAGCGTTACAAAAGGTATTGACGGAAGAACTAAAAACTGCCGGATATGAAATCAGGGATCGTCGCCTTGTTCTTATTACCGGACACCGCCGCGAGAATTTTGGGGAGGGTTTCATTCAAATGTGTAAGGCTATCAAGACACTGGCGGAGAAGTATCCGGAAACGGATTTTGTCTATCCGATGCATCTGAATCCGAACGTGCGCAAACCGATTCATGAAGTTTTTGGAAATTCGGATTTGCAGAATATGTTTTTCATTGAACCGTTGGAGTATCTGCCGTTTGTTTACCTGATGGAGAAATCGGCCCTTGTGCTTACCGATAGCGGTGGAATACAAGAAGAGGCTCCGGGATTAGGTAAACCTGTATTGGTTATGCGTGATACAACCGAACGTCCTGAAGCCTTGGAAGCGGGAACGGTTAAATTGGTGGGAACGGATTATGATAAGATTGTACAGGAAGTTTCTGCTTTGCTGGATGATAAAGGGTATTATGACAAAATGAGTAAAGCAGTAAACCCTTATGGAGATGGTAAAGCTTGCGAAAGAATTGTTCATTTTGTAATGAGGTAAAGAGGTTGTACGAATAACTTTATACACGAAAAGTCTGTTACCTCCTCCATATCAGAGAAAATAACAGACTTCAAACGATCAAACATCCGTCTCTTCATCTTCCCATTCCTCTTCCGGAAAATACTGGTCGATGATAACGAAAAACAAATGATATTTACATAAAATATGACGTATCCAGCGTTCGCTCACTAATAGCTTTTTACTGATCCGGGAGATATCCCGATCGGTAATCCCGGAGACATCCATGCTTTCGGCATGTTTTCGGTAAGCCTTCAACAGACAGTCATAGATGGCATATCCGGTTGCTTTGTTGCGGTGGATCATACGTTGGTAATTTTCTTCGTAACTCATGCTGTGAATAATTTGTACAGACCGCCGATCAGTCCCGCCGCCATCAGGCTGTAACCGGCAATGTCTATGGGTTCGACACGTTGTTTGGTTCCCCAGTCGCCCTGGTGGAGAGCGAGAGTATCGCTCCGATAGCCGTCAGCGTCACTTCCGTCTGCTCCATCAGGAGAGACAGCAGGGTGATCGCCATCAGGAACAGGACGAGGATAGGGATGGGGACAAGGGAAGTCACCGGCTGCCGGCTTTTGCTTGCGGGGAAAGATGATCCGGACAAGGCTGGTGAGAAAGTTGAGAATGGTTTCAAGAGTTTTCATTTTGTATATATTAATATTTAGAAAGAATTGAGCTATCCCGTTCCCGTGCTTGACACGGGATCGCAAAGGCACAGACCGTATCCTATAATATCTTTTGATACCGCCAGTTCTCTTGCGGCCCCGTGTCAAGCACGGGGACAGGATAGTTCAAATCTGATAAAAGGTGAACTCAGCAAACAGTATATCTTTCGATCGTCCGGCAAATCGACACCAACATCCTTTGATAAGCAACACGGTTGTCACCATTCACTTCGCTGATGTATTTACTGTAAGCGATCTCTTTGGCATAGGCCGAAGGATGGGCACTGAGCGAGGCGGCCACCGGATAAGCAGTGTGGATCAGACGGGCGAAATCCATAAAACTGTCTTTCGCTGATTCGTAAGTACGGAACCATAAGGAAGTATGGCCGCCGTTTTC
>NZ_QTMM01000032.1:18494-19405 GCF_003635445.1 Parabacteroides sp. AF17-3
ACGGAACCATAAGGAAGTATGGCCGCCGTTTTCAGAAAGATCGGTCTTTGTCCCTTTCCAAAAGACGTTAGGACGTCCGTAAGCGGTGATACCGAAGAAATTGTTATGCTCCTTTGCCAGCGTACTTTCTCCCCAGCCGGTTTCGATGGCCGATTGGGCGAGGATGACAACCGGATTGATTCCGAAACATTCCCCCGCCTTTTGAGCGGGGAAAAGATATTGTTTGATAAATTCCTGTTTTAACATAACGGATAATTGATACGTTACTACTCGATTTCCGGACGGTCCGAACCACCTCCTGTAGGCGGAGTGACAGTCTCGATATCCATCTTTTCATATTTGGCATTCTTGCGGATCTCGTTGAGCATGGTGCCCGGTGAGAAGACGATGCGAGCCTTGTTGAAGAGGGAGACATTGAAGTCCTTTTCGTTTGCAGTACCCTTGCTGCCGGCAACCATACGGAAGTTACCCAGGCGGCCCATCTGGATCACATCGCCTTCTTCCAGGCGTTCTTCCATGACGGAAAGAAGACCTTCGATGACAAGCATCACATCACCGATAAAAGCGGTGCTTCGAACAGCGATCAGATCGCAGAGCTTGTTGAAATCGAGTTTCTTCAATGAACGGACCTGTGCATAAAATAATTTGGAACCTTCGGCAGCGTCTTTGCGCATGTCGGGACGTTTTACTAAGTGAAAACTTAAAGCCATGGGGGATAATTTTTTAATTCGACAATATGCCAATATGACAATGGAAATACTCCGAAAGCTATTGACGGTTAACTGGTTGGTTATTGATAACATGACAAAGATAGGGTGCTGGAAAAATGGTTGTGACATGAAATGTCATCATCGGCGGCGAAGGGTTTAATAAGTCCGTATAAATATATAAATAATGCGCATAAACTTTGA
>NZ_QTMM01000033.1:0-898 GCF_003635445.1 Parabacteroides sp. AF17-3
GTAGACGGCGACATCGAGCCAGTCGGGTTTACTTTCCACCTCTGACCCGTCCGTACAGAAACAGCTTCTACGAAGAAGGTAGTTGCCGAGCCGTTCATGGTGTTGGTGAAACGTAATACGGCGCGCGGGTAACGTCCCAGGGTATAATCATCTTTGAGTGAGAAGGTATAATTATAATTCATGGAAGCCGCTTTGGTGGAAACGGCTGGTTCTGATATTTCCAGCCAGTCGTATTGCTGTGCGTCAATTCCGCCTACATATTTCTTATAAACTGTGAGATTAGCCGTGGCGGTAGTAGTCACGGTGAACTGGCTTTTGGGCTTAAGCGACATGCTGACCGAGCGCGTGTCAGGGTCGTATTTAGTGTCGTCTGTGAATTCGGCGGGAATTGTCACGTCGATTTCTCCCGAATCCTGGTCGGGTTTGAAATCGTCGATGCTACCGTCGTCCGTCCAGTCTGCCACGTAGAGTGTACAGTCGAGATGGTATTCGTCTGCCGCCGTGATGGCGATGGTATAGCGGTGGTTGTTGGCAATCTCGAGGAAAGTCTGGTTGCCGTCTGCCGCCTGCTGTGTGAAAGGAATCCGGTAGGACACCTCTTTGCTTTCTGATTCGTTGATCTTATACATACCTTTCAGAATTAAGAAACCTTTGTCTTTAAGTGGTGAAGGATAGGAGTAGAAGGCTCCTGCCTGTATCCCTTTGTTAGCATTCTCTCCGTAGAATCGTCGCTCTGGAGTTGTAATGAGTTCGTCTGGTTTCGCTTCTGGCATATCGCCGTAAGGTCGTATAGGGAACAATCCCGAACCGCGTCGTGCATTGCCCATCGAGACAGTCTCGATGATGAAGCGGGAACTTCCCGCTTCATTGATAATATCATAGCGTGCGACGAGTCGTG
>NZ_QTMM01000033.1:926-13613 GCF_003635445.1 Parabacteroides sp. AF17-3
TGAAGCGGGAACTTCCCGCTTCATTGATAATATCATAGCGTGCGACGAGTCGTGTGAGGCGTATTCCAGCCTGAACGCGTGCCGCGCTGCCGAAATCGGTCAGGTCGAGCGGAGTTGTGAGTGCGCCTGTCATGGCCAGGGGTGTAGCCAGCGTATCGGCCGGAACCGTGCTTGTCAGCAGATGTGTATGCCAGGTGGCGAAGGTTGTTTCCAGCGGAACACCGGGCGTCTTTACTGTTGTTTTATTATCGTCGGTAGGCGAACCGTTCCATGAAAGAGTAATCGCCGTTTTCCGTTTCGGAAGCGAACACATATACATCGAGGGCCGAGATGGCATTCTCTTCGGCGGAAGCGATTGTTTCTCCTTTGGTTTTCTCCCGGTCGAGTACCAGTTTGTTTTTTAAACTGAGCGTCACTTCCTGCCGTGTAATGGCATCGCTTCCGCCCTCCGGTGCAGGTTGTTCACCTTTTTGTTGTACCTCTTCCGTACAGCTCCCCAGCAGTACGAACAAACAGGATAACATCATGTAATTAATCTTTTTCATTTCACTATATTTTTAATATTACGGTAACTTTCAATTATCCAATCGCTTCCCCTTCATCCCAGTCGGCAGCTGTGGCCCGGGGTAGCTGTTTACACAAACGCACACGACAAGTTGCACAACCCCCGGCAGGAGGCTGCGTAACGATCGGTGCATCTGTTATAAGTTACAGATGCGATTGATAACTATGAAAAGGAAGTTTTGTTTATTATTTAATCAGCCAACAGTCGATATTATGGTCGGCAGCACTGAAAGAAGCGCCTACCTTAATCACTTTGCGCCCGTCGGCACGGTAAGGGAGCGGATAACCTTTATCGTCGATTTGTGCAAGCGCCTCTTCGGCACTACCATCGAGTTTGAACTCGAACAGGTAGATATAGTCAGCCGTCTTTACTACGACATCGGCACGTCCCCGGCTGCTATGTACTTCTGCCTCCGTAAACTGTCCCATGAGTTTGAAGACGAGATAGAACACCA
This sequence comes from Parabacteroides sp. AF17-3, assembly GCF_003635445.1. NCBI lineage: Bacteria > Pseudomonadati > Bacteroidota > Bacteroidia > Bacteroidales > Tannerellaceae > Parabacteroides > Parabacteroides sp. AF17-3. The sequence goes on from NZ_QTMM01000033.1 coordinate 1,946, forward strand.
CCTGATAGTGGCGCTCTGTCTTTTCGTTTAGTTCGTAAGGGAAATCGGCAAAGAAGGCCTGCAACCGTGTCAGGAACTCTTCCGTCTGTCTGGCACGCAACTCTTCGACAAACCTGCCGATATAAAAAGGTGTTTCCGAAGCGGGTATCGGAGTATAGAACGGAGCGATAAAGTTGAGGAAGCCGTACTTTACTTCATCGTTGGGATACCCGAGGGTATAAAGCATGAATTCATCATTATATCCTTTGATGGTCAGGTAACCGCTTTGATAGATTACGGGAACCAGTTGCGAATAATCTGCCCGGTAGTCGGTCAGCGAGGCGGCACTCACCTGTATGCCATCGAGGTTACGCAGATCGTAGTTGGTCCGCTTCAACATATCGACCAGAAAAGAAGGCGTTCCGGTAGCAAACCAAAAGTTACCGAAAGAGCGTCCTTTCAATGCTTTCAGCACACTGAAGGGGTTAAACACCTTTTCGTCCTGCACCTGAAAAAACTTATAGCCGTCATACAGGCGTGTCAGTTTTTCCATTGTCTGATCGTAGGTCAGCCCATTGGTTTTGCCCATTGTCGTTAATTCGGGGCCGAAGGTGGCCTCTATCTCCGGGCGGGTCATGCCGCAAAGGTCGGTATAGTCGAGCCCGAGGCTGATATCATCGAGATGGTTCAGCGTGCTGGACACGTTCACCTGTGCAAACTTTGTCACGCCCGTGATAAAGACAAACCGCAGGTAGGGATCTGCATCTTTCAGTACGGTATAAAAGGCCATCAGTGTATTCCGGAAATTATCCTGTAACGATTTATCGTGAAACGTTTGTAGCAACGGTTTGTCGTATTCGTCGATCAGGACTACTGCGCCACGGCCGGTTTTGCGGTATGCGTTTTCGAGTACCGACATGAAACGGCCGGAGAAGGTTTTTGCATTCGGATTAGCCCCGTACAGGCTTTCCCATCTGGTGAGATGCAGTTCGATTAATGCCTCCAGATGTTCCGGTGTTTCATATTTCTCAGCATTGAGGCTCAGATGGAGTACCGGATATTCCAGCCATTCCGTTTCCAACCGGCTAATAGCCAACCCCTCGAAAAGTTCTTTTTTACCTTCGAAGTAAGCTTTCAGCGTAGACAAAAGCAGGCTTTTACCAAACCGTCGCGGACGGCTCAGGAAATAAGCGGCGCCGGTCGTTACCAGCTTATATATCTGATCGGTTTTATCTACATACAAATATTCTTCTTTACGAAGCTTATCAAAATCTTGTATCCCCAAAGGGAGTTTTCGAGGTGGAGTTATTGTTGCCATAATTTTTCAGTTCAGATACAAACATACAAAATTATTTTTATTCAACTCTTACTTCCATAGAAATCAATCTCATCATGTCAAAGAACGTTCAGGCCTAAACCTGCTAGCCGTCTGCTGACGGCTTTTTATTACGTAGCCATCTCCGCCCACGAAGCGGAACAAAGCCGGGAAACCGTCCCGGGGTGGCTGGGAAAGGAGCGTGGCGCCACGCTCCTTAATTTTTGTTCAGTTTTCTCAATAGCATTTTGCCTGGTTTGAACTTTACGCTGGTGCGGGGTAGGATAAGGGCATTTTCGCCGGTGCGCGGATTACGCCCCAGGCGGGCGGTTTGTTGCCAACGAGTGAAGGTACCGAAGCCCTGTAAGACGAGGCCGTTGCCGGATTCTAATTCGTCACCCAGAATATCGAGCAGGTTGTTCAGATAATGGCCGCATTCATTTTGTGTAATGTTAAGACGACCGGATAGCTTGTGTATTAATTCAGTTTTATTCATGAATAGATAATTGTTTAATTGTTTTTGTTGGTGAAGAAGGCCCGGCAAAAAGCAGGTCACCGGGCCTTCGGTGTTTACATTAATTTATAGTACAGGTAAAATTCTCTTTAGATAGTAGGAGTTAGCTCTGTCACGACATCGATAGTCAGATCATCACCGCCTTCAAGGGTGTTTTTCAAAACAATTTTGCCGTCAGAAATAGCATTAGTCAGATCTGTGCCTTCTACAATGCCGACAGTCAACGTTGCCGTGAAAGTTCCGTTGTTGGCTATTTCATCCGTTTTCGTAACGGTCAGCCAATCGGAAGTAGTGACAGTGTCGACGGTGATACCCGTATTCGACTTCACGGTCAGGGTGAAGGCGTTAGCAGTTGTCGGGGCGGTCATGGCCACTTTGTCATTGTTACCGGCACTGGCGACTGCGAAAACATTGTTACCTTCGGTGCTGGTAAAGTCACTGCCTGTCAATGCCGTAATAGCCGGATCAACCAGTGTGACAGTTATTTCTGTCTTGCCGCCGCCATCGCCTGTAAAGGTCAATGTGGCTGTTTGTGCTAAAGGCAGACTTTGTGCCGTTTGTATAGTAATAACATGCTCTTTCGCTTTAGAAGCCGGAACAGTAAGCCAATCGCCGTTTGTAGCAGTTACCGTGCTCGCTTCGTCGGTTGTCAGCGTGATTGTTTGTCCTGCCGTATTGAACAGCGTTGCAGTAGTACCGACCAGCGTACTCAGGTTTCCGCTTATTTCTTTCAAGGCTACCGTCGGGCCGGCAGGAACAGTAGTTACCACTTCGATCTCTTTTGTCGTATTGTCGATCGGGTTGGTAATCGTGATCTTTCCGTCGCTCTTTGGAGCATCTGCCATACCCTCAGCATTGCTGATGGTTGCTGTGATGATGGTCTGTTTTTTGCCATCGGCTGTTCCTGCACCTGCTTCCGTTTTAACTTCCAGCCAGTCGCCGGTTGTCTTTGCTGCCGTTACGCCTTCCGGAGAGGTAACGGTAATCTTGACTGAATTGTTGAGACGTCCCATGAGACTTACTTTGGGAATACTTCCGGTTCCTCCGGTCATGTCCACTGTATTGACAATGCCGTCTACATTAAAGTTACCGGCAACCAGTTCGTTCATATCCGGACTTTTCAGTTTAACCGTAATCGTTGTCTTTTCGGTCGAGGCGGTCGAAGTGAAGTCGACGGTAGTCGATGCCGGAAGTGGTGATTGTGCCGTGCCCAGTGTCAGGGTATAGTCGCCTTCAGCTTCAGTGACCGGACCATCGACTGTGAGCCAGGTATCTCCGGTTTTGACGGCGGCGCTGCTACCTGTTGTGATGGTCGGCGTTTCTGCCCGGTCGCTGCGGCTTTCCGCTACGACATGTAATTTGACAGTCTGATCGTCTACATTATAGACGGTTGCGATCAGTTTGTCCGGATCGAACTTGCTGAAACCGTTGTAATCCGATGCTAGTGAAAGGGCAGGCCCCTGTGTCGGTATCACGGTGATCTCTTTGCGGTCGCCACTGGCCGGATTGGTCAGGCGGATGATGACGGGTAGGAGAGGCTGATCGCCTTCGACTGCTTCTTTTACTGTTTTATAACCGAAAGTAGTCTCCATCGAAATCGCTTTGGTGATAGCGGATGGAGTGCGGTCGCCGTCGGCAACGATCCATTCGGCCGAACCGGCCTTATAGATAATCTCTTCCGTCAGTTCGGTGTTCGACCCCATTTTGAAAGCGAATTTGCTGTATTCGTCGGTCAATACGCTGATCTGTCCGTTGTCGAGCACGTAAGCCCCGGTATTGCTGGCAGTCTCCAGTACGACGGGAGTCTTTGTGTCGAACTCGTTTTCCGGTGTATACTGGTCGATAGCCCCCTCGTTGTCATCCCAGTCGGCAACCAGGAGATTGAAGTCCAGGTGGTAAGCATCCGCCTTAGTGATCTGGATGGTGTAGCGGTGATTGTAGGCCACTTCGATATAGGTACCGATACCGTCTACGAGTTGTTGGAAAGGAATCTGGTAGGATGCATCCTGATTTTCCGTTTGGTTGACTGCATATTTCCCTTTCAGTGTCAGATATCCGTGGTCGTCTTTCGGACTGGGCCAGCAATAAAAGGCACCCTGGGTATGGTCTGTCGTATTTGCTGCATCGTCTTTGGTCTTTTGTGTTTCGGCAGAGACAGTCCGTTCCGGATAAGTGATGAGTTTTGCCGGATCGGTAGTCAGTGTCTGTATCGGGAAGAACTGTGCCCCGCTCTGTCCGTTGCTCATCGACATCTTCTCGACGGTGAATTTCGACTTTGAAGCATCGTTGATGATGTCGAAACGGGCTACCATACGTGAAAGTTTGAAGCTGATCTGCGTACGTGCCGCGCTGCCGAAATCGGTCAGGTCGAGTGGGGTAGTGTAAGCGCCGGTCATGGGCAGGGGAGCCTGCAGGATATCGTCTTCCGTTCCGGCTGCCGGGTCGATCAGTTTGGTATGCAGTTTCAGGAAATCAGCCAGGGTAGGCGATCCTGCCGTTACCAGGTTTTCCGCCTGTCCGGGTGCCGATTGCTCCAAAGAGGCGAAATCGGTAAAGGGAGTGATGTCTCCCGATGCCGGATCGGTCTGATAGAGCGTGGTACGGTTGGCTATACAATAGAGCTTGATGAACAACCCTTTGTTGAGTTTCAGCAACCCGGTGGTCTGGCTGCTGTTGTCGGGGTCGCTTATCAAATTGAAGCTGTAGGCATTTACTTTTGGCAGATTCACTTCCGAGGCATCATCACGGTAGTAATGAAGTTCCTGGAACGTGTAGGTGCCGTTTTCTTCGGTCGAACCGAATACGTATACATCGAGCGAATGGATGTAATTCTCTTCGTCGGTAGCAATCGGGTCGCCTTCGGCCTTAGTGCCGACCGACTTGACTGCCAATTTGTTTTTCAGGGTAAGCAGAACTTCCCTGCGGTTGGCATCGTCTGTTCCGTCCGGTGTGGGAGGAGTAGGCCGGTCCGTTATATCTTCGTTGGTACAGGCTGCCAGAAGCAAGGCTACCACGAAGGTAGAAAATAGATGTTTTATTTTCATTTCATTCTGAATTAATTGTTATTCAAAAGCTCATATACAATGAATACAATTAATTTTCAGAAGAAGAAGGCTATCTTTGAAGTGTCTTTATAAGATTCTTATCGTCTTGACGGTTCGACGAATCAATTAATTTGTTCATCTTTTCAATTACTTGATCCTGTGTATATCGACGGGGATCTTTTTCGCGTTCCATCAGCACGGATTGCATTTCCTCGCGAGTATATTGACAGGGAACGATTGTTGTCATAGCTGTAAGATTATTTATAGAGGCAAAGATAACATTCTTTTCTGAAAATCAATTGCATCATGTCAAAGAGCTTGTTTCTGTTTCTTTTTTATTTAACTGCCCTCTCTGAAAGAAACGAAGAGAAAAAGAGGGGGTCCTGTTATTTTTTCTTTAACGTAATCGTTTTAGTGCCTCCGTTGGTAATAGCGCTTTCAATGGAGATTACGATATCGTCTGTAGCAGAGTCAGTGCTTCCGCTTTGGATAAAGGCAATCTCGGCCGTTCCGTCCTCACCGATAACCGTAGGTGTAACTGTCTGTACCAGCCAGGAAGCGGTGTTGCCCGTGTAGGTGATCGTGCTGCCCTTGTATCCTTTTACGTTGATCGTGATGGGTACATACTTATGCGACACATCCCCGACAGTGGCATAATCCACATTGATTACGTCGCTATCTCCGCCGTCTACCGTGGCCGCAGTGTTGGTAGCGTCCAGCGTGAAGGTCGGTTTCGGATCGAGCCAGTCGATCGTCAGCGTAGCCACGCGGTCGGTGGAAGTATTGACGGCATACGCTCCGTCGTTATGTGCTGTCACCGTTGTGGTGGCCTTGGTCAGTGCACTGGCATCGTCGACGCTGATCTGCCATTCATTGTCTGCAACTTTCGTATAACTCAGTCCGGTAACTGTTTCGAGGGAAGCAGCTTCCGTGCAGGTCATCTTCACGGTGATCTGGCTGCCGTTTGCCTTATACATTGAGATGGTAGCGGCGGTCGGAGTCGCAAAGCTGGCATCCAATCCCTGGTTGAAGGCACTCCAGGAAGCTGTTGTCGTACCGGCGGCAAACTTAGGCTTGCTGTAGTCTTTGTGCAGGGTGATCGTCAGATTCGGAGTTTCCGAGTACTTCTCTCCCAGCTTATTGGTAAATACCAAATCGAAATCGGTAGTGCTGGCCGGGTCGGATACGGCAGTCAATGTGTATTGTGCATAACGTTTAAAATCTACGTCTTCCCAGGCTTTATCTTCAGTGATGGTTAGCCATGGGCAGTTGAGGCTGCCGGCAGTAAGACCGGCCGGTGCGTTGATCTTGAAGCTGTAGCCTGTAGTCAGGGCGTCCAGGTCGATATTGAGTTTGCCGGTGGTGATGAACGGTGATTCGGTACCGGCCGTATAAGTCACGGAAGCATTCTCGGCAACCTGTTCGAAAGCCAGGTTCGTATCGCAAGCTATCACCTTCAGTGTCGTCTTCTTGTCCGGATCAGCGGCATTGACGAATTCGATCTCTCCGTCATGGGCATTCGCTACATCGGAAACAAGTATTTTGCAGGTATAAATATACTCTTCTCCGGCTTTCTTTTCTACCTTCACATCGAATCCGGCAAGCGTTCCGGCTGTTACACCTTCTATGGAGGTGATGTCGTATGTCACATAACTTCCTTTTGTTCTATACAGGCGGGCTTCAGGCTCTTTACCGTCGTTGGCGGCTGTGGTCGTGTTGCCGAAAGAGTTTCCGTTGTCGACTAAGGCAAATACCGGTACGGCTTTCGGACCGTAGAAGTTGATCGTTGTCCAAAGCGCGGGATCGTAAGAAGCTGACTCGTTGATAAAGGTCAAGGCTAGCGGCTGTTTACCGGTAGCTCCTGTAGCGGTCAGTTGGAAAGTAGTATACCAAACGCCGTCTTTCTCTTCATAAGCAGGGGGATCAGTCGTCAACCAGGCAGGTTCGCCTGTTTTGGTCACGGCGCCTATTTCTGCGCGAACTTTACCGGTTGCGGCTACGGTCATTTTGAAAGACTTGTCGTCTATCACTTCAAAATCGGTTTCCGATGTTTGTCCGTCGGCATCTTTGAGGGCTACAGGCAGGTCAGCTTCGCTTCCTCCGTCAACAGGCGCGAAGGTCTTTGTCGCATCCACCACGGGTGCATCATTCTCCGGCTTCACGATGATACCGCCACCCGATGTCCAGTCAACCACTTCGAAGCTGGCAAACACGTTCGACTGCGTTACATCTGAGATGCGCAGGGTATAGCGGTTGTTGGCATTGATGGCGATGTATTCGCCCTTGTCGGCACCTTCCGGTGTGCGAACGATCGGAATGTTATAAGTAACCTGCACCTGTTGAGAGGTGATCGGGCTCTTATAGGTTCCGTTGATGATCAGGTAGCTCTGATCGGTTGCCAGGTTCGGATAGACATAGAAAGCGCTTTCGGTCAGTCCTGTGTTGGCATTGGCAATCTTGTTGAATTCGACGTCTTTGTAGGTGGTCAGCTTGGTGTCGGTAGCCAGGTCGGCTTCTTCCACTTTGGTTGGAGCGGCGCCCCAGAGCGGTGCCGTTTTACGTGCATGAGCCATTGTCAGCGACGTGATTGTCAGGTTTGTTTTCGAAGCTGCGTTGTCGATGTCGAAACGTGCCACCAGGCGGCGCAAGGTGATATCCACTTTCGATACGCTGCCGCTGATCTTAGTCTTGCCGTTGCCGGTCATGAGCAGCGGTGTGCCGAGGATGCCGGTGTCGGTGTCGGTACCGATAGCTTTGGTGAACGATTTGATAAATTCGGTTTCTTTCGTGCCTGGTGTGGTGACGATACCATCAGCATCGGTTTCCACCTTGGTCAGTGTCGCAAGTAATTCGTCGGCTCCGTTTTCCCCGTAGAACTTGCCGTCGGTTGTGAGGTGCGAACCGTTGTTGGCCACACAATAGAGTTTGATCCAGGGCAATCCTTTCTTCTCGTTCGGATAGATGGATGCCTTAACCGAAGTGCCCGAAGCCTGTTTTTTAAACTTGGTAACGTCCGCATTGTCCGGATTGTAGGGCTGGCCTTCCTCCCAGGTTTCAAGATACTGATATTCCCCGTTCTCGGCATTGGCTGCAAAGAGATAGATTTTCAGATCTTTGATTTCATTTTCACTTTCGGATGCGGCAGCCTTGGTGTATTCCTGGCTTTCTCCGTTTCCGCTGAATGCGATTTGTAGTTCGGTGCGTCCGGCAATACTGCTACCGCCGCCACTTTCTACATCGTCGGAACAACTGGCTCCCAGGCCGGCGAAGGCGAGGAGCAGCATTAAACTTTTTACGTTCATGTTCGTTTGTTTTAAATTAAACATATTGTTAGTTGAAAAATTGATATTTGTCTGTTTTGGGGAAGTCGCTCCATCCTGTACTGGTAAGAGGCACTTACTAACGCTGGTAAGGGTGGCTTACTAGTGCTGGTAAGGGTGACTTACCAATACTGGTATGAGTGACTTACCGGATTATTCGATTTCCGGGCGGTCGCTACCGCCGCCGCCGTCACCCACATGTACGTCGACCGAAACCTCCCGGGGGTCTTTCAGTAGATGCTTACCGGCGCCGAACTGTGTGCGTACGGTGAGCAGGTAGTTACCGTCGGCCAGGTCGGCAGGAATCAGCAAGGTAAGTTCAGAAGGGTTATTTTTCGTGATCATATCGTCATCGAGCTTCACTACCGCTTTGCTTTCGGTGTTGGTCAGTGTGACGCCTACCGAGGCGTCATCGCCGAGCACTTTGAGGTTGGCTCCGCGTACGAAGAAGTTGCGTCCCGGGGTCATAGTGCCGTCTTTCAGGCCGGTCTTGCGGTCTTCGGTTTCAACGATATACATTACGTCGCCTTTCTCGCCGAGGATGCTGATGGTGGTTTGTGCGATTTCTTCGCGTATCACTTTATCCTGATTGAAAGCCACATAGATATTGTTTATGTCGGGATTCCACCGTCCGCCGTCTACCACTCCCGTCAGGCGGGGAACGGCGTAGAAGAGTCCGGTATTGAGTTGCCAGCCGTTCATGAGCAGTCGTGCACAGATGCGGTTGTAAAGAGTTACTGCATGTACGATGGTTTCGCGGCGCAGGCCGGTATCTTCCGCCTGCATTTCGTCATACACCTTGTTGATATCGGCCTTGCCGGTCGATTCGAGAATGAAGATTTTGTCTTTAGGATCTGGCGTCACCGTATTGGGGACCATCCAGACTTTTAGCGTATTTGCCATATTGTTCAAAATAGTGGTCCGTTGCCTTTGTAGCGCCGGACCGGTTAATACTAATGTTTTATTCATTTCAATATCACATACAGACACACGAAAAGCTGCGCAACCCCTTGCCGGGGGCTGCGTAACGATCGGTGCATCTGTCGTTAGGTTACAGATGCGATTGATAGGGAAAAGGGAGGGTTATTTCAGAAAGTGGTGTTTAGTGAAGGTGGCGATTTATCTTTCTATCCAATTCTCCAGTTGAATATGATTAATGTTTTGAAAATCTTTTAGGTTTTCAGTAACCATTACCATATCGTATACAAGGGCTGTACATCCTATCAATAAATCGAAATTATCATCCATAGGTGTACCTGCTGTGCGAAGACGGGCTTTTTCTGTTGCAAACATATCTATTGCGTCTGTAATGGGCAATACATTTATAGATTTGATAAAGCTATCCAGATTTTGTATCCGATGTTGTAAGCTGTTTTGTCGCCCTAATTCGGCTCCGTATTTTAGTTCGGCAACAGTTATTTCAGAGATAAAACAGTTATCCAGTCCTACTGTGTCAATCTTCTTATCCACATTATATTTTCCTCTAAGCAGGAAAATACAAATATTTGTATCGAGTAAGTATTTCTTCATAAGACTCAGATTGCTTCTATGTCATCTTTAAACTTACGGGATAGTCGGATTTCGTCAGTTAACCGGTCAGCATCCATAAAGTCTGAATCTTTCCAAACTCCGTAAAAAGAACTGGCCGAACGTACTTCCTTTTTCGTTTTCCGATGGAGTAACGAATTACTGAGTCGGGCAATCAAATCCAGTTTTACTTCGTCGCTTACGTCCTTTATAATGTTCCAGTAATCGTTAGATTCCGGCAATATTGCTATTGTTTTCATACATTATACCCTTTCGTATTATTTAAAATTACAGATACAAATATAGCAACTTTTGCTTTAATTAGGGCGAATTCGCCCTAATTAAAATAAGTCTCACAAGGTTTACTTTTCCCTATCAATCCCATCATGTCAAAGATCGCTCAGGCCGAAGCCTGCTTGCCGCCCCCTGGCGACTATTTTTATTTATGGCGTACGATTATTCAGGGAAGCTGGGGGCTTCGAGTACGCGGTATTTGCGTTATTTATCTTTGATGCAACGGACGTTGAGTAAGTCACCTATAGGTGCACTACATAACTTATCATTATTAGTACTATACCAATACCATTGGCTTGAATCAACAGTTAATGTTGGACGCTTAGTATAGCCTCCAGATGAAGCATCATTACCTCCCCAATAAGCGACCAATCCTTTTGAGTCGCCTCCTGACCCAATTCCTTTAGGATCAGCTCCTGAAAGGTATAGATAAATATTTTGTTGATCTTGTTGTACAAAGACTCTATAGTCACTACGTTGGGGAACTCTCCACCCCTCCGGACATTTCGTTTGTGCATCGTTCCAGTTAGCCAACCCTTCCGTTACCGGCGCCACCCAATATTTTGTCATTTCCAAAGCCGGAGCAGTTTTCCCCGTACTCTTTGACGTATAGGTAACCGTTTGATCCTTCACTCTTATTGTGTAAGTTTTTGTGCTGCCGGCATTCTGATAATTAGTAATTGTCAGTGTCCCGCTTGCAGCCGCATTATAAGCTGCATCCAGTGTATAGCTGGCAGTGTAAGCAGTGCTGGAAGCTGCCCCGTTTATTTTAAGTCCGGTTCCTGAAACAGTGACTTTGCTACCACCAGGAGATACTACTTTTAATGTTATTTGGGCATGATAGCCGGAGTTGCTTGACATCTTGACCATATTGATAGTCGTACCGTTCAGATTATTTCCGGTAGAAGAAGTCTGTTCCACACTGATGATCTGATAAACCGGCGTAACAGTAAATGTTTTCTCGGCGCCTCCCGTAATCTTGTTTGTCAAGGTAACGGTCGCTTTCTGTATGTTCGTTTTCGTTGCTATATCGTTTACAGTAGTCATTTTGAGTGCCTGGTTGTTTGCATTGAGATTCGTTGCGCTCAGATTGAACCAGGCTTGTCCGCCGGTACCCCAGTTCACGGAAGCCGTACATCCTTCGGGTGAATTGATTGTATTGGTCACGTTCTGGTTGACTAGCGTATTCAAGTTAACGTTATCGGTAGCCGTAATTGTTGTAGCCGGTGCATTTACCGTATACGTAGTAGTAGCCTTTGTCTCGTCCGATTTGTTAGCAATCTGGAAAGTGGCAGAGTTACCGCTCTTCCAGGTGACTACATAGGTCTTTTCTACAGCATAATCATCGTCTGCGGTAACGGTAATGTCACCGGATAAAATCTTGGCACAAGTACCGCCCAGTGCATTTGCTTTGATGCTAACTTGCGATCCTTCCACCTGATACAATTTGATGTCAGTGCCCGTCATCGTGTTTTGGGTGGGCGAGTTGCTTCCGCTGACAAAAGTGACGGTGGGGACGGGGAATACCGGTGATACGGTGAAGACGGTGTTTTCGCCGCCAATCTTGTTTTTGAGTGTGACGGTCGTTTTTTTCGCTCCTCCCAGCTTTGCATTGTCTAAAAAGAAGGTCAACTGGGTATTTTCATTGAGAGTTTTTGTGACGGGAGCGCCTTTT
>NZ_QTMM01000034.1:0-1338 GCF_003635445.1 Parabacteroides sp. AF17-3
AGAAGGTCAACTGGGTATTTTCATTGAGAGTTTTTGTGACGGGAGCGCCTTTTACTTTTAGCCATTCGGAACCTCCGTCGAAGTCCAAGCCGATCTCGATGCCCAGCATGGATTTACACCCGATAGAGAATTCATTATTGTCCGAAATCTGCATATTAATGTTTCCCGGTGTGTCGCCTGCAGGTGCTTCGTAACTGTTTTTTCCATCATTCAGACTCGGATAGGTGAAGTCCGGTTTGAGAGTGGCATCGAGCAGTTGTACGACAATATCCGTTTTTAGATCGTTCGCTTTTTTATTGTAGAAAACGACAGTGCCTTTATCGTCAGTAACGCCGGTAACATCGCGGTCGTTGAGTGTAAAGGAATAGGTAGTTTCCGCTCCGCTTTGTTTGTAGACGGCGACATCGAGCCAGTCGGGTTTACTTTCCACCTCTGACCCGTCCGGGCAGGTAATACGCACATGTGCATTACTGCCGGTAATGCGGTAGAGGTTTACTAGCTTGTTTTCAGCATCGAAAGAGTTAGGGTTGTTATCGCCTACCTGCGGTGTTACGTCAGCCTGTGGTACAGAAACAGCTTCTACGAAGAAGGTAGTTTCCGAGCCGTTCATGGTGTTGGTGAAACGTAATACGGCACGTGGGTAACGTCCCAGGGTATAATTTTCTTTAAGTGAGAAGGTATAATTATAATTCATGGAAGCCGCTTTAGTGGAAACGGCTGGTTCTGATATTTCCAGCCAGTCGTATTGCTGTGCGTCAATTCCGCCTACATATTTCTTATAAACTGTGAGATTAGCCGTGGCGGTAGTAGTCACGGTGAACTGGCTTTTGGGCTTAAGCGACATGCTGACCGAGCGCGTGTCGGGGTCGTATTTAGTGTCGTCCGTGAATTCGGCGGGAATTGTCACGTCGATTTCTCCCGAATCCTGATCGGGTTTGAAATCGTTGATGCTACCGTCGTCCGTCCAGTCTGCCACGTAGAGTGTACAGTCGAGGTGGTATTTGTCTGCCGCCGTGATGGCGATGGTGTAGCGGTGGTTGTTGGCAATCTCGAGGAAAGTCTGGTTGCCGTCCGCCGCCTGCTGTGTGAAAGGAATCCGGTAGGAAACCTCTTTGCTTTCTGATTCGTTGATCTTATACATACCTTTCAGAATTAAGAAACCTTTGTCTTTAAGTGGTGAAGGATAGGAGTAGAAGGCTCCTGCCTGTATCCCTTTGTTAGCATTCTCTCCGTAGAATCGTCGCTCTGGAGTTGTAATGAGTTCGTCTGGTTTCGCTTCTGGCATATCGCCGTAAGGTCGTATAGGGAACAATCCCGAACCGCGTCGTGCATTGCCCA
>NZ_QTMM01000034.1:1348-13510 GCF_003635445.1 Parabacteroides sp. AF17-3
TGGAAATAAGTCCGAGCCGCGTCGTGCGTTGCCCATCGAGACTGTCTCGATGGTGAAGCGGGAACTTCCCGCTTCATTGATAATATCATAGCGTGCGACGAGTCGTGTGAGGGGTATTCCGGCCTGAACGCGTGCCGCGCTGCCGAAATCGGTCAGGTCGAGCGGAGGTGTGAGTGCGCCTGTCATGGCCAGGGGTGTAGCCAGCGTATCGGCCTGAACCGTGCTTGTCAGCAGATGTGTATGCCAGGTGGCGAAGGTTGTTTCCAGCGGAGCACCGGGCGTCTTTACTGTTGTTTTATTATCGTCGGTAGTAGAGAGTTCGAGCGGGACGAATGCCGCATCGTCTACCGGCTGGCCTTCGTGTGCAGGGTCGACCAGTGTCGTGTTGTTGGCAATGCAATATAGTTTGACGAACAGTCCTTTCTTCACTTTCAGTAGGCCGGTTGTTTCTTTGGCGTCGGCATCGGTCGGCGTCAGTTGTAATTCCGAAGCTCCGGCAGGTAGGACAGCGTCTGGAGTGTTGCGGTAGGCGAACCGTTCCATGAAAGAGTAATCGCCGTTTTCCGTTTCGGAAGCGAACACATATACATCGAGGGCCGAGATGGCATTCTCTTCGGCGGAAGCGATTGTTTCTCCTTTGGTTTTCTCCCGGTCGAGTACCAGTTTGTTTTTTAAACTGAGCGTCACTTCCTGCCGTGTAATGGCATCGCTTCCGCCCTCCGGTGCAGGTTGTTCACCTTTTTGTTGTACCTCTTCCGTACAGCTCCCCAGCAGTACGAACAAACAGGATAACATCATGTAATTAATCTTTTTCATTTCACTATATTTTTAATATTACGGTAACTTTCAATTATCCAATCGCTCCCCCTTCATCCCAGTCGGATGCCGTGGCCTGTGTTACAACGATCTTATTCTCATACACCGTGACCAGCAGATCGAACTCCTGTTCCATGTTTGTATCCATATCCATAGGCAGTTTGTTGAAAAACAGGTTCAGGTCGATATCCTTGACAATCTGCTCTCCGTCGCGCCAGAGGCTCCATAACTGATGGGTGGAGGAGGTGTAGCGGAAGGTGACGAATTCGCCGATCACTTCTCCCTCGTAGTTCATGGCGGCACGGGTTTCATGATAGGCGATCTTGTTGCCTATATAAGGTAAGGAATAAGTGCCGTCGCCCGAGGGTACGGGATTTGCTTCGCTGCCGTTGAAGCTGTAGAGGGCCGGAATACCTTTCAGCCGCATCCGGAAAATACCGTCTGCCGGTTCGTCGGTCATCCAGCGGACAGTAACGGTCATGGCGGCATGGGCGTGCGACAGGTATATCCGCCGGCGTTGGGCGGCTCCGTTCTTTACTTCGACGGTTGCGGTGCCGTAGTAAAGCCGGTCGGTGTTGCCGCGGTAACCCGGCGGGATACCTTGCTGCTCGGCGCTTAGTGTCATTTCGTTTATATTCATATTGCTTTTTGTCGTTATGATTTGTTCGTTTGTTCCTCCCAGATTTCCCCAAAGGACGAAGGTATAGGTGCCGTCTTTCAGTTCTCCCTGCCATCCGCTTATGCTGTCGCCCCTGAGGGTGATTTCGGAGAGCAGCTGCCCGTCGGCATCGAACAGGTATTGGCGGAGGTTGTCTACATAGGTAGGCAGCATATTTTGTGTACCGCTTCCGGCATACCAGTATTCGAGGCGCGTGTTGTACGGGCAGATGGCAGGCTCGTCGCCAAACGAACAGGCTGTCAGTACAATCGACAGTAATCCCCCGGATAATATGTATGAACCGTTGCATGCTCATTTATACATTCTCTCCGCGATTTGTAAATTTCTTCTTGCTTTCCGCGGTTCTATGCCTACCGCTTTGCGGAACCAAAGGGCTGCACCTTCGGGATTACCTTCCATCAGGGTGAGCACGCCCATATTGTTCCAGGCACGGGGATCGGCTTCCACTTTCCGCAGGTAATTCCAGGCCGAGATCAGGTCGCCTGTCAGCATCACGGCAGAGGCGGCGTTGACATTGGCCGTTACATCGTCAGGGAAATGGAAGGCGGCTATCTCGTAAACCTCGCGGTACTGGTCGGTGCCGGGACGGTAGTAGCGTGCCGTTTCGTACATCTCTTCCAGGCTCAACAGGTCGGGATGGGTATAGATCAGTTCGGAGGCATCCTGGTGGTCTATCTCATTAATATTGTATTCTACCACAACTTCGATACGGCGCAGTTTCGGGAAGAAACGGCGCAGCATATCTTTGTAAGGCATTCCTCCCTGCAGGTCCATCAGTTGTTTTTCGCGACCGTTGAAGATGCCGTATTTCCTGATGATGCGGAGTACCGCATCGGCATAGGGCGGTTGGGTCTGCTGCAACAGCTCTTTCAGACCTTCCCAGTCTTCGGCTACCGACGATACTTCAATGCGGTGGCGCGGCAGGTCGTAAGCGTCGCGGATATAGCCGGCAAACAACCGTGAGCGTGCCTGTGCCAGACGTTCGTTTTCCCCATAAGGACCGTCGGGCGAGGAGTAGCCCCGTACCTGTATCCGCTCGAAAGTGGAGAAGCGATTGTTGGAAAGCGGCGAGAGGATACGGTCTATTTTATCGATTTCTTTCCTGTTGTCTTTGTAGTCCGGATATATCTCGTCTTTTCCCAGTGGGTAGTCGATATAGAGTATGGCACTTTCCGTATGGTGCTTGTCAGACCCTGTGAGATCGGGAGTGAGGAAAGAAACCATCGGAATGTAGAGGTCGAGATCGGAATTGCTCCATACTATTTTTTCAATATGTTGAGGAGCGGGAAGAACGGCCGTAGCGTGATTATCGGTTTTTGCAGGACGGACTGTATGGGGAAGTACGCGTTTCGTTATTGCTTTATTTTCATTCTGCTCCTTTGTGACGGTGGCTGTTTCTGTGTGAAGCGCCGATGCGAAAGGCAACCGGTATCTTAGTGTGTCGATGCCTAATGTTTGTGTATCGCAGCAATCTTTTAAATCCTGACGTAATAATAAAGACGACTGTTGCATCCAGGCAGCATAGGGAACCGTGACCAGATAATCTACTTTTTTACTACCGGCAGTATGCCGGTTTTCAATGATTGTCAGGAAAGGAACGGCCTGTCGGCTTTTGTTTGTCTGCAAGGCCTGTTCGCGTCTGTCGAACCGGTGGCGGCTTCCGCCTGTCAGTATGACGGCCGGAAGTTCAAGCGTACTTTGTTTGTTTTTTAATACCGGTGTAAAAGTAACGGCTGTATACGTATTCACCTGTACATCTTCCAGGTCCATTAGGATAGAAAGATGCAGGCTGTCGTTTTTCACCCAGGCGGAGCGCGGCACGATACGGATACCTTTTGTTGCCGCGGTTCCAGACAGGGGAAATAAAAGCATAACACCCAGTATTAATATTAATGTATATATCTGTCGTCTCATAAGCCGGAAATATTAACGTAAGAAATAGATGAATGAAATACCGATGCGGGTGGGACCAAAGTAGGTGCGGGTGTAACTGCCTTCGCGTTCGCCGCATTCGGCACAGCGCAGTTTGTCATATTTCATGTAAGCATAACCTGCCCCGATCATTGCTTCAATCCCCCAGCGTTCGCCGAATGCCCAGTGATAGCCATAGCTTACGCCTCCTCCATAGAGATCGCCACGTAATGTATATTCTTTTAGCCCTGAGATGAAGGGGATCTGCCCGATATTGAAATGACCGTAATGACCATGCATGCCGATGAAGTGTCCTTCGAATTTACGGCAGAACCAATAACGGGCTTCCGGCTGCAAAAGGTATAAATTCAGCTTCATGTCATCCGGATATTTCCAGGCGTTGTATGCTCCCCATAATTCAATGGTTATGTTGTGGGAAATACCCACTTCAACTCCGATATTGGGAGTTGTTGTTGCCCAAAAGAGAGCATTGGTTTTTAATGCAGTCTGTTGTCCGGCAACAAAAACTGGTAAACCAATGAGCAAAAACAATAGGAAGTGGAATTTTCTTCGCATATACCCTATATTACAATATCGTATTTTCCGGTTCTGTCTCTTGGTAAGAGACGGGAAGAAAGTATGATTTGACTCAAAAAACAGAGATTTGAGTTTGATTTCATAAAACCAGCAAAACAAGTTGTAAAACATTTGAAAGGTTATAGTGTATTCGTACAGGGTAAAATTGATGTTCGATAAATCTCTTTTACTGTTTTCTATTTTGTTGGATTTGAATGTGATAGATACAATGAAAATGATGGATTGCAGGAGTCCGGTGTGGAAAATGAGGCTTTGAAAAAGAGCTAAACATTGCTAAAACACGAATCAAGGTGTTGATAATAAGTAGATTAATGCTCTTTGTGCAACCAGAAAAAAAAGTAAAAACAACTAAGTCGAAAGATTTGTATTCTTTGGCAATTTCTTAAAATATGTGTAATAGTATTCTTATATTCGTTGAATACTATAAGCTTTTTACGTCAAAAAACATCATAAAAGATTTGTTGTGTTAGAAAATGTTACTACTTTTGTATCGTTTTAATAATTAATAAAAGTGTCTTCCCGTCTCTTACCAAGAGACAGATTTCCCGTTATAGAATTATTTTCAGATACCCTTGATTTTTCTGCTTTTTCCCGTAATCAATTTCTTATTGATCAGATCAAGCATGTTACATTTGGTAAAGTCGATATAAATATGTGTCGTTTTTACTGAGGTATGTCCCATCCCTTCTGAAATGAGATTGTCGGGAACTCCCAGATTTTTTACATGTGTAGCCCATGAATGACGTGCAACATATGAAGAAAGATGTGCATTGACCAGTAACCCCAGTTTTTTCAGTTCACCATTGTAAAGACGAAGTTTCTTTTCGTATTCTCTGTATGAAGCATCTGGTCCGGATAATATGGGAAATAAAAATCCTTCTTTGTTCTGCCGGACATACCGGATGATCTTTTTCATGACGGGCAGTAGTTTGATACGTATTTTTTCCCCTGTTTTATGTCGTGTATAGATCAGGTAGTCGCCTTGAATATTTTTGTCGGTCAGGTGTGCCAGGTCGATAAATGCCATACCTTGTGCGTAGTAGCAAAAAAGAAAGTAGAGACGGGCAAGGATTACCTTTTCAGATAGTTTTTTGCTGTCCAGCTTTTCTATGCTGAGTATTACATTCTTGTCTACTGCTCTTTTGGTGCTTTTCCCTATACCGGTATTAATATGCCTGAATGGTGAGGGACGTGCTTCGATAATTCCGTCATTAACGGCACGGTTCCAGAGCGCTTTCAGGTTGCGCATGTAAAAAGAAACCGTATTGGGATGCAATTTTCTTTCGATCAGCCATGATTCATATTTTTTTATCAGCTCTTCGTCGATATCGTTCAGTAGGATATTCTCTGTCGGCAGGTATTTAAGAAAACTGTTATGCAGGCTTCGGTAATGCCTTACACTGGCATTTCTGTCTTCTGCCGCAAATTGTTTAATGATTTGTTCGATATAAGCGATAAAGGTATTCCCCCTGAGAAGTGCCTTATAACTTTCTATGATCATATCGGCTGTTATTTCCTTATTTTTCGGAAGCCGGGTAATAACTGTTTGCATACGCTGTTTTTCTTCACTGGTTTTTTGGTTTATCTCCATCAGATAAAGATACCGCTCAGGAAGGCATCCTGGGGGAACTATTGCCAGTTGTCTGTTTTCATCCCATTCATCTTCATGCAGTTTGTATGGGAGACTTATTTGTCTGACTTTACGGCGGTAAATCACTTGCAGGTACAAAGCGGTTTCCCGGTTGTTGTCTGTTCCCTGTCGTCGTTTCAGGTTGACAGAGATGGTCGTTTTGTTTTTTTCTTTGTTCAGTTCCATAATTTTTTTAATGAATAATGTTTATAAACGTGCCTGTATTGGCGGTTAATAAATCTGTAATATAGGTACAAATTACCGTAATTTGTATAATGTTATATCTTTATTATCGTACTACTTTTGTACCGGTAAGAAAATATATATCTTTACCGCTTGAAATAAATAAACACTATATGGCTATAAAACGTTTTGGTGTCTCTCTGGAAGAGAATCTGTTGGAATCGTTGGATAAGTATGTGGACGAAAATGGCTTCGCCAATCGTTCGCAGGCCATCCGGTTCCTGATAGAAAAGAACGTGGCCGAAAGGAAATGGCAGTGTAACCATATCGTTGCCGGTACTATTATTATAATGTACGACCAGGAGAAGAAAGCGATAGCTTCCAAGATTGTCGGTATCGAGCAAGACTATCAGGACGTGATACTCTCGTCTTCCCAGTATTATATCAATCAGCATTTTTGTCTGCACATCGAAACTGTGATGGGCACGGCTCACCGTTTGACGGAATTGGCCGATAAACTGACTGCTATAAAGGGAATTAAACATGGTAAATTGGTGATGAGCCGGGCGGATTAAGTCTATTTTTTGCCGGTTTGGTAACACGATTATTTAAATAGGTGTTACCTTAGATGGGGAAACAGATGACAAATCTTATACAAGAATAAATGATGAAGAAAGGATTTTTACTTATTTCAGGACTGCTGGCGGGTTCGGCAGTCTTTGCCTCCGGGCCGGTTGATCCGGTCGAACCGATTGAGCCGTTGGGAATAGATAGTCTGATCAATTTGCAGGGTGTAGTGATTTCTGCAAATAAGATACAGGTAAACCGGAATAGTGTTCCCCTTACTATTTCAGTGATAGACCGGGATCAGATAGAGGCTAGCAGTGAGTCGGCTTTGTTACCGGTGTTATCGGAGCGTGTTCCCGGATTGTTTGTAACGGAAAAGGGGATTACCGGATTTGGTGTTTCAAACGGGTCGGCCGGTACGGTAAATATTCGTGGAGTAGGTCAAGGGAATAAAGTGTTGATGTTGTTTGACGGACAGCCGCAATGGGCTGGTGTTTTTGGACATTCGTTGCCTGATACATATGTGGCTTCTGATATTGAACGGGTTGAGGTGATCCGTGGACCGGGTTCGTTATTATACGGTTCAAATGCGATGGGAGGAGTAGTCAACATTATCACCCGCCAGCATAAACAGGAAGGCCGTCGTACGCAGGCACGTGTTATGTTTGGTTCGTACAATACGCAGAAGTACATGATTAATAATGGCTATAATATCGGAAATTTCAGTAGTTTCGTTTCTGTGAATCACGACCGTTCAGATGGTCACCGGCCTGATTCCAAATTTGATATTACAAATGGTTTTGCTAATTTGGGATATCGGATCAATAACCAATATAAAGTAACCGGAAATTTGAGCTTAGCTAAATATAATACGGAAGATCCGGGTGCGATTACCAGTCCGTTGCTGGATCATATCATGCATATTCTTCGTGGAACAACATCTTTCGCTTTGGAGAACCATCATGAGAAGTCTAGCGGAGCATTACGTGTTTTCTATAACTGGGGACACCATAAGATAAATGACGGCCATGCCGTTAATGCCGACCCGCGCTCATTCCTGTTTTATTCGGATGATCATAATACCGGTGTTCAATTATACCAGTCTTTCCGTTTAGTGGAGGGAAATACATTTACCGCTGGTGTCGATTATAAGAATTGGGGAGGGCATGCCTGGAATGATACGATTAACGGCCCGGTCGGAGAAATTGTTAAGAAATCGGTCAATGAAGTAGCCGGTTATGCAATCATGCAGCAGGATCTTTTCGATATTTTGAGTCTGAATGCCGGCGTACGTTACGAACATAGTAGCGCTTATGGAGGCGAATGGGTTCCACAGGCTGGTTTTGCGATTCGTCCGTTTCAGGGTAATACGATCAAGGGTTCTTTTTCGAAAGGATATAGAAGTCCGACACTGCGTGAGTTGTATATATCCTATCTCCCTTATTCAAAGGCGAATCCGGATTTGAAACCGGAAAGTATGCTGAGTTATGAACTGTCTGTGGGGCAGTACTTTTGGGACAATCGTTTGCATGCTGAACTGACGGCTTTTTATATTGAAGGGAAAGATATGATCTCTGTAGTGGATCGTCAGATGTCGAATATCGGGCGCTTTTATAATAAAGGGATTGAGTTTGAGACTGGATATCAGATCTTAAACAACTTGAATCTGGATATGAATTATAGTTATCTGTATACGAATAAAGCTATAGTGGCTGCTCCGGCTCATAAATTTTATGCCAGTGCCACTTATATGCCCGGCCGCTTTACTTTTAACCTGAGTGTGCAGTCTATTTTCGATTTGTATACGACTGTTGGAAATACACCGGATAAAAATAAGAAAGAAGATTATACCGTATTGAATGCCCGTGCTTCTTACCGTTTCGGTTCGCAGGCTAAAGGATTGAAACTGTTTGTGAAAGGAGAGAATCTGACAGCTACACGATATTCTATTAACGAAGGTTATCCGATGCCGAAAGCGGTATTTATGGGAGGGATAGATGTGACGTTTTAAGTCTATAATAAATACATTGTTGGAAGAGACTGTTTCGAAAGGGGCAGTCTCTTTTGTTTTTATAAGCGACATTTTATGTAGATGTGTTAAATATGTTGAATTTGCGAGCCTGTTGTCATGGCTGCTTCGTTCTTTTTGTAAACATAAATGGTGGATATGTAAAGCATGCTGCCATTGTATTTCAAAGCCGCGTTAATGTATTAAAATTAATGCTCAATTCAGTTCTTAATTTATAAATTTGCCTCGATTTGATAATGGTTTTTAACTGTCGGTAGAGAGTGGAAATGATTCCCTTTTGATTTTGGGATGAAGATATTTTGAACTTTATTTTATTAGAATTATGAGTAAATGTATTATGAAAAAGATCGTACATGTTCTATTTCAGTTGGTATTATGGGCGACGTTGCCTGCAATAGCCCAAACGTCGGTTGATGTGAATACGGTAGCAGAGTTAAAAACGAAAGTCAGTACTGCTACTGAGAATAGTGTGTTTGTGCTGACTGCGGATTTTGTGGAGGACTTTGACACGCAGGCTTCTTCTATTGATCTGACAATCAATTCGTCTGCAAAGATCACTATTGACGGGGCAAATCAAACCCTGAAAGCTGCTTTAAACAAACAGCATTTTACAGCCAACGGATCAGGAGAGGGAACATTGACTATTCAAAACCTGACTCTTACCGGATTAGTAAAAGACTCGGAATTAGTAGGTGGAGAATTTCCAAAAGACTGGAATCCGGATGCTTCGAATATTGGAGGAGGAGTAACTGGTAGTTTCCCTGGAGAATTAAAGATAATTAATTGTCTTTTTTCTAAAATGAGACCACCGGGAGCCGGCGTAAATGTTTCTTCCAAGAAAGTAACAATCAAGGAATCATCGTTTATCTCTTTAGGTATAACAAATTCGTATAATGGTGGATCTGTTATTTATACGAGGGGAAGTACTTCTTATGAAGTGGAAAACTGTACATTCGCTTATAATTATGCCAAAGGTGCCTGGGCGAATGCCTCAGCGATTATTTATATAACAGTGAATGTGGCCGATCTTATTTCCTTTAAGAATAGCCGTTTCTACAAGAATACGAATAATACAGCTGTAAAAGATGGCGCTGCCGGTGGTGGTGTTATCTCATTGAAAGATGCTTATCCTGAGAAGTTTATAGTTGATAATTGTGAGTTTGTTGGAAATGAGATAGACTCTTATGGCGAACTGGGGAACACTGCCGATGGAGGTGCTCTCTATTTTTATGTGCATAATGGAGGAGGAAGTTATCCGAACAGACCGGCAGTCGAAATAACAAATAGTACGTTTATAGAGAATACCGCTTTCGATGAGGGCGGTGCGATTGCTCTTGTCGGCCAATATCTGCTGAATGCGCAGGTGAAGAATAATACGTTTTATGGAAATGTGGCAAGGGGGGAACAGCGAAAAGGTTCGATTTTAGCCGATGGCATGGACGGAGGTGGTGCAGTAGAAGTCGATACCAAAGCGACGGCTGTTTTCGAAAATAACACAGTTATCAAGAATAATGCTTTGAAAGGAACTGCCTCTTCCGGAAATGCAGGAGGAGGTATTTCTGTATATGGCAGTGGTAAAGCTGCATTAAAGAATAATATTATCAGTGGGAATGTGAGTTCTTATAGCTATTCGGGAGGGTATCCTGATATTTATCCGGCAATCACTTCTTCTTCATGGTCATCAAAAACCGGTAATAATGTTATCGGAGAATCATTGGAAGATATCTTTGGCGTAGCCGATCCTAAACCTATCGCCTACGGCGACAAAAAGGCTGGCGATCCGAGATGGGATACTGCGAACGATGCTTTTTACGGTGTTATTAAAACGATACCGATCCTGCCGAATGACAAGAGCCTGGCCGACATACAGCCAAGTGGTCTTGCCGATGATACTGTCGATAACTCTACTTTGAGTGAACTGATGGGCAAAGACCAGAACGGCAATCCTCGTATTACGACCAGTGATGGCTTTTCGGATTCGGGCGCTGTCGAAATTCTCTGGGTACGTTTTAATGCCAATGGCGGAAACTGGACAGGTCTGGAGGCCAATACCTACGCCGGTGCTGATTATTACAACCAGGAAGATGGCAAGACCTCCTATTATTACAAGGTTATCAATAACGGAGGTAAAGTATCCAGTCCCCCAACAACCCCGGACAAATTGGTGCATCCCGAAGGTAAGATGTTCGTTAAATGGGTAACGGATGATACGGAAGAAAAAGATTGGGTCAGCTCGGCCGCCGTGACGAAGAATGCGATGTATAAAGCCATATGGAAAGAAAATGCCTTGGAAGTAACCTATCATTCAAACTTCGAGCCCGACAAAACCTATAAGCATTCATATGATGAGGGAAAAGTAACCGTCGCCACCTATCCGGCAACCGCCTTGCCCATTCGTCCGAACCATATTTTCCTGAGATGGACGACGAATGCTGATGGCACAGGTACGGCATACCAGCCCGGGGCGACTTTCACGATTACAGAAAATACCGACCTGTACGCCCAGTGGGAACCCAACTCTATCCTGAAGCTGCAATGGTCAGTCTCTAAAACAACTCCGGAGATATTCGAATTCAACGATGTGGAGAACAACTCTACCACTTCTGTGATGGTTGGAACTCCCGTTTACGTCCAGATCAGACCGATAGAGCTTGACTACATAGATTACGACCGCTGGTCCATCGAATACACCGCAACGCCGGCAGACTACCACTATCCGATGGAAGAATCTATCGCAAAAACCCTTCGCTACGATTTCAACAAAGGGGAAGCTCATACGCTGGAAGGAACTTATTATTATAATGTAAGCAAACTGATCCTTTACAAGGATGGGGTAGAGGTTGCCACTTATATCTATCGTAACGCCACCTGTACCCACACCGTGATCATCCAGGCGAAGCCGATAGCTAAAATACCGGCTTTGCAATGGTCGGTATCGACCACCACTCACGAGCAATCTAACTTCCGTGACGTGGACGACCAGACAACAACGTCCGTGAATTATGGAACTCCTGTCTTTGTACAAATCCGCCCGATCGGACATGAAGACATCACTTTTGAACGTTGGGATGTTGAATACTCCGTGACTCCGGCGGAACATTATTATGGCATGAATCCAACCGTCAAGACCGAACGTCATAATTTCAATAACCGCGAAGCACATACGGAAATCGGCACATATGTCTACACTGTCACCAAACTGACATTGTATGACCTGTATGGAAACAAAATCGTCGAGACATACGATTATAACGACTCGCCCTACCGGCACACCATCGTCATCACAGACTGCGAAGACCCCGGTCCCGGCCCCGGTCCGCACGGCGCCCTGCAATGGTCGGTCTCCACGGCGTCGAACCAGCTTCAGGACTTCCGCGATGTGGATAATCTGACTACGACAAGCGTGGTGAAAGGCACACCGGTCTACGTCCAGATCCGTCCGGTCGGTTTCAACAACATCACTTATGACCGCTGGGAGATCGAATACACCGTCACCCCCGCCGGTTACCACTATCCGTTGGAGGAAGCCGTTCCGAGAACCGAGCGTTATACCTTCAACCGGGGCGAAGCCCATACGCTGGTCGGTACCTACGTGTATACGGTGACCAAGCTGACACTCTACAACGGTGAAAGCGTGGCCCTGACAGCCTATTACACCGAGCCTCCTTACGTCCACACCATCATCATC
Source organism: Parabacteroides sp. AF17-3 (assembly GCF_003635445.1). Taxonomy (NCBI): domain Bacteria; kingdom Pseudomonadati; phylum Bacteroidota; class Bacteroidia; order Bacteroidales; family Tannerellaceae; genus Parabacteroides; species Parabacteroides sp. AF17-3. Next base: position 13,449 of record NZ_QTMM01000034.1, read on the forward strand.
CGCGACGGTGGTATGATCGAACTGGGCGACATCGCCTCCCATTGCGGTTCGGAAAGCGAATT
>NZ_QTMM01000035.1:0-10038 GCF_003635445.1 Parabacteroides sp. AF17-3
TTGAGCTATCTGTTTATAGTGACGGGAGTAACCAATTCCCCTCTTGAGAGGGGGCAGGGGGTGTGTTAAAGCCAGTCAATAAAACAAGCCTTGTTACAGGTTCATTTGCCAAGTGACTCTGATTAGGATGGTTGTATAGGTGGGAATATGACACACCCCCTTCCCCCTCTCAAGAGGGGAGACAGGTACAACCAGTCACTATAAATAGCTCAAATCTGATAAAAACTGAACTCTATACAAATACCCCAACTAATTATTCAATATCTAAAACCTCAGTTTCCTCTTTGGGTTTGAAAAGGTCTTTGATAAACAGATAACCGATTCCGCCAAATATGGCAAGGAATACAAATCCGATCAGGATCAGCGGCTTCTTGGGTGAGGCCGCTTTTAAAGGGACAGTGGCAGGTTGTATTATTGTATACACCGGTGTCTGTTCCTGTACCCGGAGTTTATCCTGTTCCAGCTTCTGGGCCAACGTATTGTAAACATTGAAGGTTAATGTCATTTCATTCTTTAAACGTTCCTGTTCCGTGCGGTAGCTGGCAGAGATAATATTCTTGTTGGCATCCTCAAAAGCCGCATAAGCACGTTGTGCTTTGTAGTAGGACTCACGGGCTTCGCTGAACACTTTCTCTGTGAATTCAAGGTCCTGTTTTACCTTCTGGGTTCGGTAATTTGTGATGTATCCTTGAAGTTTTTCCAAAACAATTTGAGTGATATTCGCAGAGATCAACGGGTCTTGCATCTGAACGGAGACTGTGATTACTGATGTCTTTTTATCCACAGAAGCGGAGATGCGTTCCTGTAACGCATTTATAACATCTGCCTGTTCCTTTGTCAACCTGAAAGAAGTCAATTCTCCACTACTTACCGGTTCTTCTTTTGAGAACAAATCTTTCACAACACCCAACAGCTTAAAGGGAGCCTGTACCACATAACTCCACCATGCCCTTTTCTGATCCTCATTCATATAATCATATAAGGATGCAGAATAATCACCTTTCTCATTTGTCACCTGTACGGGGAGTAACTCCAGTAAAAAAGGAATACTGCTGACTACATCCGGATACAGGTCCGGAGAGATGGCATCCGCTCCCGAAGAACTGTTCAGGTTAATCCCTGCCATGGCGGCCAAACCACCCAGATTTCCCATCTTCTTGGATGGATCAGACGTTTCAGGTGCCAGCTTTACCGTCGTACTGTATTCTTTCGGTATACTGAAAGCGACCACCAATCCTACAACTATCGCGACTCCACAGCATTTGAACAAGAACTTACGCTCCCCCCATAACCGTTTAGCCAACTCTATTAAATCTATCTCCTGCTCGTTTGTATCCATATCAGGAGCGTTCATTTGAATCATATCCACCTTGTTAATTGATAATTAAAGATTGAAAATTGATAATTATTTCAGTGTGTTGATGATAGAGGTTATCATTGCAGCCATCGATGTGGTCGAACTGGTGATGCTCAAGATTTCTGCCAAACTTGTTTTGCGATCTTGCTGCGTTTTGGCGGGAACAACGATTTCACTGCCGGGCTCCACTTTTGGATAGTGCTTGAAGAAGATAAAACGCCTCTTAGTCGTTGCCACTTTACCATTCATATAGATTACGATCGGATATTTACGGGCAATATCGTTGTATCCTCCGGCTTGCGACAAACAACTTTTTACAGACATTCCATTTGTATACGTCACACTGTTCGGATAAGTTACAGCTCCACTTATCTTCACTGTACTCTGGAATTGCGGAATATAAAGTTCATCCCCGTCACGTAGCACCACATCGTGGGCACTTCCCGGATTCGCCAGGGCTTTTTCCAAATCGATACCCACTGAATAGTCTTTGATGTTTTCCAGTGACAAAGCTACCGAGTCACGGCTTTGCTTATTTGCACTCAGTTGCAGCAGAGTTTCCAGGCGGCGCATCTCATCCTCTGTCAGCTGGCGTTTCAGACTTGCTCCTTTTACATAGGCATCGGGAGTTATTCCTCCGGCTTTGGCGATAATATCACTCAGACGGGAGTTCTTTTCGGCCAGAACATAATCGCCGGCAAAAGTGATTTCACCCCCTATCTTCACCACCTGTTGTTCCTGATAACCCGGTGAGAAACGCACATACACTTCATCAAACGGTTCTAATGTAAAGACCGTATCGCTTTTCTTTCCATCCGTAGAGATTAATCCCAAATTGTCGTTCAATTCAAAGTTGAATACTTCTGCTGTACGGTTAGTATTTTCGTACGTCTTTGTATCCTTAATACGACGGGCAACTTCCACATTGACTGTTGCTGCGGATTCCTTTAAACCGCCAGCCATCATAATGGCATCTTCAACGGTCAGGTTATTCCGGTAAGGAAGAACTGTATCTATGTAATTTACCGCTCCGCTTACTTTGATCGTATAAGGCTCGCGAAGGTCAAACAGGGATGGAATGCTCAATTGGTCTTCCGGCTTTAGTTCCATATCGGGAGCAGTACCGTTCAGGATACCACGGATATCTACGGCTATGACAGTCGTTGTAAAATCCGGATTCAAACGGGTGATCTGGGCACGACCGGCAAACTCATCTCCTTTCAAACCGGCTGCCTGATCAACCAGTTGACGGACTGTATGTACCGCCCCATTCAACTCATATTCTCCCGGACGCCAAACTGCACCTGTCACTGTCAGACGGTTTTCATAAAAAGGAATTACAGAGTCTACCAACAAAGAATCGCCATCCATCATCGCAAAAGTAGGATATTTATCTTCCGTAACAGTAGCTATCTGATAACGGCTTCCGGCTTTTCGTTTGATACGGACATCTTTCCTGTAAGCATCCCCGGTAAAACCTCCGGCCATATTCAATAACTGTGAAAGCGTTTCCCCCTTTTTCAATTCAAAAATACGATTACGTTTTACTTTTCCTTGTACTACAGCCAGCTGGTCATAAGGAGAAACGATCACCATATCATTCTCTTCCAGACGGATATTCGTATTGTATTTGCCGTTCAACAAATAATCGTACACGTCCAATTTTGCGACTTCCTTACTATTCCGATAAACTTTGATTCCACGAAGCGAACCGATCTCATTCACTCCACCTGCCGCATACAACGCATTAAACAAGGTGGCAAAGGAGGGAAGCGTATAGGTTCCCGGAGCAACGACTTCACCTACAATATTGACTTTGATGCTGCGTATCTGGCTCAGACTAACGGATACGAACGTATTAGCCCCATCCGTATCTCCCGACAAAGTAGACATGATCCGTCCTAATTCCTGTCGGATACGATTTTCAGCAGTTTCGATAGTCAGTCCGCTGACAGAGACCGGACCAAGGTTAGGGATCAGAATTGTTCCTTCGGGAGAAACCTTCAATTTCAGATTCACTTCTGAATCTCCCCAGACATTAATTAGCAATTCATCACCAGCAGATAAGACATATCCTTTAGGAGTTGGTACATTCAGATTAGGTTCAAAGGACAGATTCTTGTTTGAAAATATTTCACGGCCGAACACGGTACCGCTTAAATCTCCCGCCGGACGATTAGCTTCCCGCTGGGCATCCAAAGGAGGTATCACCTTTCCATCCGGAATAGCAACCGTACGATCTGTAACCTCCGCATCCGAGGCTGTACGTGTAGCCTGTTCCGTACCGGATTGCCCCATCCGTTTATTCATCTCCCGACGGATCTGTTCATCCGTCATACCGGCAGCTTTTGCCTTGTCGATCAAATCCTGGGATACCTGCGCCGACAATGGAACCGCCAACCACAGTAATCCCCCCAATAATACATTTCTGATTACGATATTCATATTGTTATTTGTTTTGTTGTTATTTCGATTTTAGAAAATAATTGAGTTATCTGTTTATAGTGACGGGAGTAACTAATTCCCCTCTTGAGAGGGGATAAGGGGTGTGTTAAAGCTAGTTATAGGGCGAAACTATAACACACCCCCTTCCCCCTCTCAAGAGGGGAGCTGGGTACAACCGGTCAATAATCGGATAGTTCAATTCTGATAATTTCTGAATCAAAACTTCCTGAACTCCAATCGGGCATAATCCGATTGTAATACTAGATACTTTGATGTTAATTCTTTGACGCCGAAACGTTGCTCCGTTCCGTTCATTCCAAATGGTAACAAATCTTCAACTTTGCTGACCGGCATAACCACAAACAATGAATCTCCGGTATATTCCATATTGCCGGTCTGACTGGTTACATCAACCTTCATCAAGTTGATTGTATGCAAAGCCACGCTGTAATAAGCCCGTTCCGGAGCCTCTTCCACGCCGGACGCATATTCTATTTTCATGATCTGCCAGCGACCATCCAGGTCTCCATTGATCGGCATTTTCCCACAGGCACTGACTATCAGGGCCAGCAACACCGCCACTATATATCTTTTCTTCGTATTTATTAAAGTCATCATATCCATCCCGTTTTTCTGATTGTGAACATCCCCCCGGCACTTTTACCCAACATCCCGCCTCTGTCAACACCTAGTGATCCTGTAAAGTCCCAGCCTTTTAACTGATGGGGCGTATAAATTAATTCTACTAACGCATTGCCATTCTTTTTGATCTCATAAAATGGTACGCCATAAGTACCCCAATTACGGGTTACTGATAAAAGGACACGATATTGCAGATCGGCACAAGGGGTTCCCATGATCCCGAAATGATGTCCTTGCATACGTGAACTTTTAAAACTAATATCACCATCTGTATTATAAATCGGAGACATGACGAGTGGGTTTCCGATCCCCAGTCCCCAATGCTGCCAACCGGTATAAATACCATGATTATAATAATTATCCGCACCACTTACCTGTTCCGGTATTTCCGGTGTATGATCCCAATAGACAGGACCCGTTTGGTCTTTCGTTGATATATATTCGTAAACGAAACCACTGATCACGGGATTCTTCGGAAACGTTATTTCCACTCCAGCCAGGCAATCCTTCCAACCATATTCTCCGAACATCTGCGAATGGTCTTCGAAATAATGTTCGTAATAAGGACGGATTGTCCAATCTTTCGGAGCATGCCACGTCAGTGAAAAATTCCAACTCCCTAAATGATTTCCATAAATATTCGTTTGTTCCCCCATCGGTGTATCACTGCTTCCGCCGCTCGGAATAAACACCTTAAAGAAATCCTTTATCCCGTTCGGCATATCGATCTTTTCACTTCCTCTAAACGCATTTCCTCCGAACTGTGCAGCCATCTCAAGACCTCCTTCTAAAATCAACGGAAACTTCTCCCGGTTACCGATCTTCACATATAAATCCTTGGAATGATAAAGCACATGTTCCGTATGTTTACCTTCCGGAGCCACAAAGTCTTTTTGCCAGCCGTCATCCGTAAACATACCATAAGCGATATGCCCTTTAAAAGCCAACCAGCCTTTTGTACCCGGAACGAGCGTATATTCTGGAATACCGATACGAACCTGCGGAATCGGACGGGCATTTCCCGAGAATGTCAGGCCACCGCTACTGAGTAATGGATTATTGAATTCGCTATGCCGCTCCTTACTTCCGATACTCAATCCCAGGCAACGATATTTCAGATCCGCATACAATTGTTGCACCACGAAAGTCGATGTAAAATTGTAAGCCACAGCCAGATCCGCTCCCAAAGCATATGAGAAGCGTTTATCGTTTTCCAACTCCCGAAAAACACCGGCACGTAGATAACCGTTATTCTTTTCGATAGATGACAGTCCCTGCTTGTTTGCAGTCAGCCAGAAAGGAGTATGTTCCCCTCCGCTAAAGCTGACACCGGTCTCCGCCCGGTAACTCAGCCCTTTCGTAAACTGAGCATAAGAGTTTAGGGGAAGCAGTAGAATGCCTCCCCAAAGAAGTAAGTTTGATATTAATTTCATTTGTTATTGATTAGAAAGATTTGAATCAGTCCCCATCATCCCCAAACTGCCCCCGGTCTGTCCAGATTTTCCGAAACGTGCCGCAACTGTTCTCGCCGTTTGGCTATATTGACAAGGATATCGAGACGTATCTTTTTCTTTTTAGGATCGGTTTCCAATAACCGGTGTACGCTTTTTTGTATTTCCTGTAGGATACGGTTTTCCAGATACAGAAATAATAACCGGGTCAGATAGATATTCAGGATATTGGATGCCTCCGGATAAAGCGCCCCGAATAATTCCTTTTCATTGTAAACCAACTGGTCGTATTCGACATGCAATTCATTTACTATGCTTTTTAACGCAGGCGTTAATCCCGATTCCGGATTCCCTGTTCCCAAATGCTCCAGTATCATCCGGTTCTCCTTATTTTCAAAAAGCAAATCATCCGTTTGCAGAATACTTTTCACTAATTCCGTAAAAAGACAAGAAGAACCTTTGAACATATAAAGAGTCTCCGGAAACAACAGGCAAGCCGTCAGCAGCATTTCTTCCGATAAATGGGGTTTCGACAGAAACTTATCGATCAGGGAAACAAAAGCCTCTTTGCCCGACCGCCGGAATAAAGAATCCGGATCTTCCCCTTCCGGTAAAAAGATCGTCTGCACTTCCATCGAATACGGATTGAGCGATAAAGATATTTTGCGGGCAGCCTCCCGTCCCGGTTTGTCGCCATCCAGTAACAGACAGATCCGGCTCGTGTACTTTTTCAGCAATGCAATCTGTCCGGTTGTCAGGGCCGTTCCGCATAATGCTACTGTATTGGAAAATCCGGCCGCATGCATCGCGATCGCATCTTTATATCCTTCCACTACAAACACAAAGCCTTTCCCCGCAATTGCCTCTTTCGCCCGGTGAAGGGCATAGAGGTTTTCGCTCTTTTTATATCCGTTGGCAGTGGATGTATTGATATATTTCGGCTCTTCCGAATTATTGTCCGTTAGCCTGCGAGCGGCAAAAGCTATCAACTCACCGGCTTCGTTGCGGATCGGAAAGATCACCCGGTTGCGCATCGCATACCATTCTTTCGGAACATTCACAGGAGATTGTCCGACCTCAAAATCAAGATAAGCAGGTGTTAACTCCGTATAACCGCAAGCGTAGGGGAGAAGGGAAGAAAAGAACTGTAAGTTTTTTTTAATTGAAAATTGAGAATTGGAAATTGAAAATTGCTTCGCGTCGTTATCTCTGTCGACAGGGTTCGCGTTTTTCTTATTAATTTTCAATTCTCGATTTTCAATTTTCAATTTCCCCACCGCCTCCATGAAATTACAATGTTCCGTCTTCTCTATAAATTCGATCACATCTCCATGTTCTCCGCAGGCAAAACATTTAAAAGTCTGTTTTTGAGGATTCACCACCAGCGACGGATGATGATCCTCGTGGAACGGGCAAAGTCCTACATAGTTGGTCCCTTTTCGTTCCAGTTTTACCGTCTCTCCGATCACATTTTCGATAGGGTATGAAGCTTTCAGTTGTTCTATTTCTATCTTTGTCATGATCTTCTCCGGATATTATAGTTCGTGATGCGGGTATAACTCTCATTATAGCGGTAACGGGCAATCCCGGTCGATCCGTTACGCGTTTTTCTTATGTATAGTTTTCCGACCTGTTTCAGGCTCTCCCCGGTGACTTCATCCTGGGTGATCCCGTAGCGTTCGGGGATATAAACGAAATAAACACAGTCCGCCACCTGTTCGATCACGCCCGAATCACGTAAGTCGTGCAAATTCGGGATATGAGCCTTATCGCCTGAGTTCATACTGTTACGGTTCATTTGCGAAAGGACAAGGACCGGGATATTGGCATCCTGTGCCATTTGCTTGAATCCCTGTATATTGTATCCGACCGTCTGATTCGCATTTTCCCACCCCTGTTTTTCCATTTTCATCACCTGTAGATAATCCACAATCGCCAGGTCGCATTGCTTTTTGCGCTTCTGTAACATCACCTGGGCACGGATATTTTCCAGCGTGTTTGCCGGAGTATAGTCAAAATATAACGGAAGGTCCTGGAACTCACCCGCCATTTTTTCCATCTTCAACAAATCCTCCGGGTTAGCACCTGTGATACGCAAACGGTTGGCATCTACTCCTCCGAATCCGGCAAACAGACGGTTCATCGTTTGCAAACCGGTCATTTCCATGCTGAAGAAACAGACATGTTTTCCTGACAGGGCTACATTCATGGCAATCTGCATGGCTATGGCTGTCTTGCCGTCGCCGGGACGTCCGGCCCCAACGGTGAGTTCGCCGTTGTAAAGTCCTCCGGTCACATAGTCGAACTCTTCCAGTCCTGTCTTGATGCGCATCGTATCCACTCCGTTTTCCATGCGTTCACGGTGCATGTTCAATACCTCGTTGGCTGTTTTTCCGATCCGGCTGACTTGTTTGCCGACAATACAGGTTTCCCGCAGTTCCATCAATGACGATTCCGCCTTTTCGATCAGAGCCGTGTAGGAGGAATCGAAACGGTTTGCCTTTGCTTGCAAGGTAGTGAACAAAGCACCCAGCAGGCGAAGCATATACTGTCGTTTCACCTCTTCGGTATATTGCATCAGGTTGCCGGTATGGCGTATCTGCGTCATGGCAGCGTTGACGATGGCAATCCCGTTCATTTCTTTCCAGCGTTTTTCATCCAGACAGCGCATCTCGATATCGGTGGTTACCAGATCCGCTTTTTCGCCCCGGCTGTTCAGGGAACAGATGGCTTTGTAGACAAATGCGAATAACGGGTCGCTGAACATTTCCGGTTTCAGAACCGGAGCAACCTGCCATATGGCAGATTCGGAAGACAAAAGTGCACAGATCACAGCCTCTTCCACCTGGCGTACAGATTCTATAGTTTCCATAAGCGTCATTAATTAGGTTGATTTGTAGGATTCTGCATGCTTCGTCCGCCCATGTTTCTTTCGGCTTCCGCCATTTGGGTGGCAGCGTTTGTGTTCGATGCATTTTTTTGAGTCTCTTTGCTTTCTTGTATCCAGGTAAAAGCAGCGTATCCTTTTACCCATATACGGCTTCCTCCCGGAATGTGAGTAACAGAGATCAATTGTAATTTCACCATTTTGTCAATCAACCGACTCAATGACCCGGGATTGATTCCTGCAACTTCAGCCAACCGACGTTGTGTTCCGACATATTCACCCCGTCGACAATAGACTTTGCGATTGTCCAGCATTACATATCCGTCAGTGTGATAACACAGTCCGAACAGACATAAATGCAAACGAGCCATCTGGCGTTCAACCAACCGGACGCTGTTCAAGCGGTCTATGATACTTCTGGGAATCTTTATGAAGGCATTCCCCAAGTAATCTAATGCAACGCTTTCATTTTCAATGATTTTGACAGCTTTCATGATACTAATTTTTTAGTTAATACTTTTTATTAGCGCATTATTACGGATTGCTTCCTTTAATTGGTTGATAACAAATGGTTTAATAGGTTACTATATTAGACTTCGGTGACGACTTTATTTTTCTCTTTAAATATAGAAAGAATATTCTTTATAAAGAAATATAAGGCCTCCGGCATTTTTTTCAGCTTTTAAGGAATCAAAGAGCGTATTTCATTTTGCTAATACAAAGGTAATCATGAACATTCCCGAATTGTGGAACCAATTTAATTCGTTTTGTGTCTTTTAAAATGTTGTTTTACAGCGAATTAATAAATTAGTATTTATTGTCGGTTGATTTGTTCTTGTTTTTTATTGTTTTTATAAGATCTTGTATTTCAGTGTAATAATCCGAATATTTGTCAAATAGTTTCATGTTTTTGCAAACGGTACTCGATGCATATTTGAATTTGAAAAACGGATTTATAAATTCAGCTATTTTCTTGTATGAATAACCACCCAATAGACCGTTCTGTTTCAGTCCGGCAAAGAGTGCAATCATAAAAACCACATATTCTTCAGGAACATGTTTATCGTCCTTTTTTTTTATTCTTATTAATCGGTTTGCGCATAATTATTTAGTGTTATGCTGCAAAACAACATTTTTATGCTATCTAAACCGATCTCCTTTTTCCTCAAAACAACATTATATCTTTTGCATTCAAAAGTCCCTTATTTTATCTTCAAAACATATATCTTTCATCTCCGAAATAAGGGACTTTCAAA
>NZ_QTMM01000035.1:10048-10437 GCF_003635445.1 Parabacteroides sp. AF17-3
TCAAAACATATATCTTTCATCTCCGAAATAAGGGACTTTCAAATTTTCAATTCTCAAGGTTCTCCCAGGAAATCGACAATCACCCCGACCTGTTTCGGAGTCAGTTTTCGTTGCCGTTCACAGAACCCGGCTGCCCTTAAATCCCTGGTCAATTTTTCGTTTCTTACCACCCAGCGATGCAACAAACGTGATGCTGAGTTCGGATGCAAATCCGGGTTGTAACAGAGTGCCAGTTCTGTCCATCCGTAACTGCGGATTTTGAATTTTTCTTCGTCCATATTCTTATGATTTAGTTTTACTAAGATAAGAAATTAAATCCACATAAAGAAATGAAATTCAAAGTTTATGCGCATTATTTATATATTTATACGGACTTATTAAACCCTTCG
>NZ_QTMM01000036.1:0-8643 GCF_003635445.1 Parabacteroides sp. AF17-3
CCCCTATTTACATTCTCTTGGACGAAATTTATTTCATGGATGTTTCATGATATTTTATTTTAATAATATAAATGAAATCTATTTTTACATGACATATATTCCAACTAGCACTATAGTCTCTCCTGACATAGCATAGCTATCCTTGTTCAGACAGCTCCTTTTTTGACCACTTACAAGAACTTTTCGCAATCACCTTTCAGCATAAAACACCTAAACATCAAGCATTTAAAAGAGCATAAAAGCTAAAACTTGACTATAAAAAGTCTCTGGAGAAAACAACCGACATAATTTCTTTTATTTCTGTAACCAGCGATTTAGATGATTGCCCGGAGACACGACAACGAACTTATAGAACTGCGATGCCGGTAAAACCTGCAGATCGACCGTATAACTTTTCACGCCGGCCGGAAGTTCTGCGAGCTTAGTCCACTCATCCTTTCCGCCTTCCCTGAACTTATTAGCGGAAGCGGCATAGACTGTGACCGGGGCATTTCCTGTATAGGATTTCCAGGACAACTCCACCGTATTATCATAAGGCAGGGTTTGCAAATCATAAATATCGGTCTGCCCGATAAACGGCATGCCGTCCTGCTCCCAAAGTACAGCCTGCGGAATTTTAAATCCCATATAACGGCAAATGGAAGGAGCGATATCCGTGATAGCCAGGGAGCCTTTTGTAAAATGACTGTTTACAGGGATATTGGTCGAAATCCAGGTAGTACGTTCGCGCCAGGACTGCCCCCCGTGACCGTGACCATTCTCTCCGCGTCCGTGATCGGTGGTAACAACAACCATCCATTCTTCATCAAAGTTTGCTTCGCGGTACTTGACGGCTTCCCAGATACGGGCAACCTGATTGTCGGCCTTCCGGACATATTCGTCGAAGAAAGCCCCGTTCCCGGCAATATGTCCCGCGTCGTCGGTGTACCACAGATAAACCCAGCTCAGGTCGGGAGCCTCTTTACGGATACCTTCTGCGGCATCCTTCGATATTTGTTCATCTATATCGAAGATATGCAAATCCTTTTCCTTTTTAGGGAAACGGACTGTATCCAGGTCGTAACCGTCTTTTACATAATCTATTTTAAGATTGTTTGTTTCCTTCTTCCCTTCCCCGATCAACACGGTACGGTTATCCGTCCAGCTGGAATAAATAGCTGTTTTATACTCTTTGGGTTGTTCTTTCGCGATCCTGAAGATAGTCCAGTAGTTATAATTGGGTTTCAGGTCCGAATTGCCGCCCACATTATGCTTATTAAACCAAGTAGATGTCAGCAAATTGGTATATCCGATCGCCGAGATCGTAGCGGTCTGGGAATATCCTCCTATCTCACCTCCGGTATAAGCCCTGCCATAGGCTCCCCTCGATGCTATATCAAAAATCGCCGGAGTATGCAGTCTCTCGATCTGGTCGGCAGGAACCCCGTCGATGATTATATACACTGCCTTCTTCGTCTTGGCAAACAAACCGGTGCAACACAGCACCATCAGTAACAAAGAATAAAAACGTCTCATAACTATCTTCCCTTATTGATCATTAATGAAGTCCTAAAAGTACACAATTATTTTATTTAATGAAATAAAGAGCAGCATAAATCAAACTAACCGGAAAGACTTGACTCTTTAGCTTGTTTGTCATAGACTTTTCGTATTTTCCTGCCTTATTCTATTTCTTTTGAGCAGGCTCAAAATCAATTTTTAGCTTGCTCATATTTAATTTCCAGCATGCTCAAAATTAAATTCATGCATGCCGGAATGAATAAAAAGACAAGAGGAAAGAACTAAATAGTAATATAGAAAAGATTAAAATACGATGTCTTCCGTTCTAATTGTTTACCTACCTTTGTGACCGGAACAATGATATACCCGTCGCGGTTATAAAAGGAAAACGATTATGAGACGCAAACTTTATTTTACATCTTTACTTATTCTACTGGCAGCCAGCCTGTATGCCCAATATATACCTGATGTACTGGGAGACGGATACCTGCGTCGTACTTTTCAAATGCCCGACGATTACGAAGGGAAAGTGGTCTGTACGCTGGTCAAGAAGCCTCAGTTGCCCGATGTAAAACAGGCGGTCCTGTATATTCATGGTTACAACGATTACTTTTTTCAGAAGCAACTGGGCGATAGCGTGAATGCACACGGTTACAACTTCTATGCGATGGACCTGCGAAAATACGGGCGTTCCATCCTCCCCAACCAGAATCCGTTTTTCTGCAAAAGCCTCACGGAGTATTTCGCAGATATCGATACGGCACTGGCAACCATACATTCGGAAGGGAATGACAGGATCCTGTTGATGGCGCATTCCACGGGAGGATTGATCACACCATTATACCTGGATAGTAAAAAGGATAACCTTCCGGTCGACGGGTTGATATTGAACAGTCCTTTCCTCGACTGGAACTTCGGATGGTTTATGGAAAAGGTCGCTATTCCGGCTGTGGCATTTATAGGGAGATTCTTGCCGAACCTGACCGTACAAGGCTATGGCATTGCATCTTACGCACACAGCCTGTTGAAGCAGTTCAAAGGAGAATGGGAATACGATACAAACTGGAAGATGATTAACGGGCATCCTAAAAAGGCTGGCTGGATAAAGGCTATTCAGGAAGGGCAACGAAAAGTAAGGAAAGGCCTGCACCTGGATTGTCCGGTTCTGGTCATGTCGTCCGACAAGTCATATCCGGAGACTAAAGAATGGCATAACGAATATCTATCTTCCGACATAGTACTGGATGTACACGATATCCAGAAGTATGCTCCGAAGCTGGGAGAGTATGTGACCCGCGACACGATACCGAACGGCATCCATGACCTGATACTCTCCGAAAAAGAATCCCGCGACCACACCTACCGGACGGTTTTCGACTGGATGAACCGGAAAGGCTTCTGATTATTTTCTTCCGAGAGCCGAGATATGTTGCTTCATCTGGTTATTCATATCTTCCAGAATGTAACGGTTGACATAACTAAAGCTAAAACGGAAAAAGTAATCGCGTAACGTCCCGGCATTGGCGGGAGAAGCCAGGCTATGCAGATGGTTCAGCGCGATAAAAGTATACCCCTCACGGGAGATGCGGTTGTAAAACTCAATTTTAGTCCGGTCCAGTGCGATAATATCCCCGTCGCTTTCGGCGAAACCGTTCATCGCTTCCTCCCAGGTGATCTGCGTACGTTCTTCGTAAACGGCCCAGCGGTACACATCCTTGCCGTTTACCTTTTCGGGCAGTGTGTTCGAATGGTGAACCAGGATATAGTCGTTCCGCATATCGCTGTCACTGTGAATCCAGATATCCAACACCTTATATTGTGCTGAGTTATCGAACTTGATATATCCGTTCTTGCATATCTGAGGAGAAAAGACATTCCGTTCCACATCCGTGAAATAGATCAGGTTGCCGCCAAAGAAGTCTTTTCTGGAGACAAACTCGGAAAAGAGTTTTATGATCTTTGCCTGGTCCGAACAATGGACAAACTCGGGAAGTTCCTTAGGAAAGTTCTTTCGGCAGATCAGGCTGAACTCTTTCAATAATTCACTCGGATCACGTTCTTTCTGGATCTCTACAAAAGCCAATATCTCATCCACCGAACGGAAGCGCCGGCTGTTATCCTGTGTCAGACAACGTTCCACGATCTGGTCATACAGTTTCAATGCCGGGAAAACCTTGCTTATGCCAGCGTCGTTGCTGGTATTTCCGAATGCATACCATTGCAACACCTCTCCGATCGCGGTGATATCTGAATAACCGGCATCGTTATTCTCCAGGATAGAGACATCCGTCAGGACAAAATCATTATGATCGTCCACCAAGATATTACGGGGAGTGATAGCTCCATGGCTGATTCCCATGCTATGCAGGAACTGTACGGTGTTCGTCAGGAAACGGAACAGCTTCAAGAAAGTATCCATCGAAAGTATACTCCGGTACTCTTCCAACGAACATTTATACAATTTCATCACAAGGACCGGTATTTCTTCCCCTTCGACAGTCACGATATCAAAGTCGGCATACTGGACAATGTTATTTCTTGTCTCCAGAAGCGATATTTCCAGATATCTTGCTTTAAGTTTATTTAACCACTTCCCTTTTCTTGAGTCATCGCCATTAAACAAAAAGAATTTCAAGGCAACATCTTTTCCATTCATTCTCGCTTTGAAGACTATGCCTGCCTCATTCCTCCCTAAAGGTTTGGAATCTAACTGACATTCCCCCAAAGATAATGAAATTCTATACTTTTCAGCATCAAGAAATTCAAACAAAAGTAGCTTATCATCCATATCAAACGTTGTAAATCAAGCAGTGACAACAAAGATACAATTATATTTGTATTTTTATAATGCTTAAGCTTCTTTTTTAAATGAGTCTCTTGAAGCATTATATTTATCATTACCTTTGTTGCGGACAAAAAAGTAAATTAAATGAAAGCCTTACATATTATATTAATAGGAATAAGTTTGCTTAGTATTTCTGTTCGCAGTTATTCCCAGATCAACAAGATACAAGATTCCACAATTTATAAAGCCGAGCTGTTCAGTTCGGCAGCAACCGGTTCGAACACCCCGTTCTGGATGGTCAGCAACCGCTATGGAGTTGTTCCGTTGGATGCAGGAAACGGGCTTTTGAATGCAGGAGTTTTTCATAACCAGCATTTCGGTTCGAAGTTCTACTGGGGCGCAGGGTTGGATCTCGTTGCAGCCGTACCACGCCACCGTAATGTTTTCATTCAACAGGCTTATGCGGAAATAGGATACAGAAGCATGCTGCTCAGCATTGGAAGTAAGGAACGGTATAATTCGTTATGGGACCGTAACCTGAGTTCGGGTGATATGACTCAATCGGCTAATGCCCGTCCTATCCCGGAAATTAATATCAGTATGCCTGAATTTACATTAGTTCCCTTAACAAAAGGATGGCTACAGGTGAGAGGTGATTTTGCCGTAGGTAAGTCATTCGATACCGATTACCTGAAAGATTTCGCCAACTCGAAACAGACTTATGTGAAGAATGTATTATGGCATCATAAATCCTTCTTCTTCCGCATTAAGGACACAGAAAATAATTTTCCTTTATCCTTCACAGCCGGTGTTCAGCATTTTGCCCAATGGGGAGGTACTTCCACTAATCCTAGAATCGGCAAGCAACCACAATCTTTTAAAGATTTCATAAGAGTAGTTTTCGGACAAAAGGGTGGCGACGACGCAACAGCATCCGATCAGATCAACGTACTGGGCAGCCATTACGGTTCTTACGATTTCAAATTAAGTTACACACAAAAGGACTGGGGAGGACATTTTTATTATCAACATTATTTCAATGATAAGTCGGGGATGGAGTTTGCCAATAAAACGGACGGCTTATGGGGTATTCAAGTCGATTTACCGACTATTCCCTGGCTAAATAAAATTGTAGCCGAATATCTGGTAACAATGAATCAAAGTGGACCGATGCACTTTATCACATTCGACCGTGATAAATGGAAAGGCGGCCGCGGAGGTGGAAACGATGATTATTATAATAATGGAGAATACCGGACTGGTTTTTCTTATTTTAACCGTGGAGTAGGTTCACCGCTGATTCCCGCACCGGAATATAACACAGACGGTACTTTAGGCTTTGAGAACAATCGTGTTAAAAGCTGGCATTTCGGCGCAGAAGGCAATATTAACGCACTCCTGTCCTACCGCGTATTATTCACGGCAATGAACGGTTGGGGGACCTCTTATATCCCATACCTGAATAAGAAATACGGAACTTCCAGCCTGGTCGATATCAACTACACGCATCCCCGGTTAAAAGGATGGCAGTTTACCGGATCAGTTGCAGCCGATACCGGAACGATGCTGGGCAAGAGTGTCGGGTTCAGTCTGGGTGTAACCAAGACTGGTCTATTGAAAGCATGGAACTAATTTCACTTATACTTCTCCCATAAGGCAGAAGCAATGATCGCCTGCGTCCGGTCTGCAAATTGCTGCATCCCTTTATGGGAAGGGTCCATATCTTCGGTTGAAATAGCCGGATGAATGATCATCTCCATTTTATGCCGGTGCACATTCAGCGATCCGATCGGCAAAACATCAAAAGGTCCGTTCAATGTAATCGGCACAATCGGCAAATGTTGATCGAGAGCCATCTGGTAAGCGCCTTTTTTAAAACGGATCATTTTCCCGGTATAGGTCCTTGAACCTTCCGGAAAGACAACAACAGAGGCACCGTTTTTGAGACACCGTTCCGCCTCCTGCACACTGCGGGCTGCTGCTTTAGGCGTAGAATTATCCACAAATATAAAACCAGCAGCACGACAGGCGGCTCCCACAAAAGGAATCTTTCCGATACCAGCCTTCATCACCCACTTGATCGGGACGCCCAGAAAACCATAAATAAGAAAAATATCAAATGCCCCCTGATGGTTTGAGACAAACACGTATGATTGTTTACGATCTATATTTTCCCGACCTCTTACTTTTACGGGACAGAGTGCCAGATAACATGTCAGCCGGGACCAGATCATACCCGGATAATAAGCAAAAATCTTTTCTCCCCCCAGCAAACAACCAGCGATGACAGTTAAAGCTGTAACGATCGTGAGCACCAGAAAGACAGGCACAAAAAACAGCCATAAATAAACCAAGTAAAGTATTCGTATCATATATAACTGTATTGATCCTACAAATATAACCGCTAAATTTGATGGATTCATTATTTTTATTCTAAAATATTTTTGCAATCGGGTTATTATTACTTTATTTGCGGTAGAAAAGAAAATTATTATAAAAACATCTATAACCATGAGCGAATTAGTCAAAAATCTTGGGGTAATCGTACTCCTAATCGGTGTAATCATCCTTGCTGTACCGGCTATTACCGGAGGTGTAACCAACACTATCCTTATCGCAGGTTTGGCAGTTATCATCCTTGGTTACGTCGGTCACATTGTTATCAACAAGAAGATGGAGTAACACACACAAGCTTCAAAAAATTAAAAAGGGATCGTTTCTGATAATTGAAACGATCCCTTTTTAGTTTAAAACACGATAAATCAGGCTTCCCCCTGAACGCCTCCCATCGGTGGAATAAAATCTTCAAAATTAGCCGTCTTATTTCCTCCTTTCAACTGTTCTTCATATTTTGCCAGGTTATCCTGCAATGCAAAAAACAAGCGCTTCGCATTATCCGGAGTCAGGATCACACGACTTTTCACCTGTGCCTTCGGAGCTCCCGGTACCACACGGATAAAGTCGAGTATAAACTCTGATGTTGAATGTGAAATAATTGCCAGGTTTGCATAAGTACCCTGTGCCATTTCTTCTGACAGTTCTACCTGTATCTCGTTAGAAGGTTTGTTATTGTTCTCCATTTTCTTTATGTTTTATGTTTAACAAATCGAACGCAAATATACTGATATAAGAAGTATCCATGAAATATATTGGAAATAAAAAGGGCCACCTTCACAGGCGACCCTTTTCCAGTTGTGTTTTTAATTCTCAATTCTTTAGACCAATGTAAAAAAAATACCTTATTGTGTTTAATATTTATTATCCTGACTTTTAGGCTAAGGTTTTTTCTGTTCAGACGTATATCTACATTCAGAACGATACAAAGATACAAACTGTAGAAAAAAACACCAAACACAAATTAGTCATTAACTAATATTCCTCCGATAATTAACAAAATAAAACACATATAAAATAGGTTATAAATAGATTTACTCCGAAGTGCATTCCATTACAGACCAATATTTTCTATTTAATTACCAAAGTTGCAATAACCGGACAATGATCGGACGGATACAGATGATTAAGTGTATCTGTAAGTACACCGTTAGTCAAAACCTTTATGTCTCCTTTCATGAAAATATAGTCGATCCATTCTCTCTTTTCAAGAGGAATACGTCCGTAGTCATGGAAAGTCCATTCCGGGCCATATTTCAAATCTGCCACTTCACGGGTATGGATCACATGGCGCGGATCGCTTTTATCTGTCAATACTTTTATCGGATCATCATCCGGAGTCGCATTAAAGTCGCCTGTAACAATAACCGGTAAGCCTTTAGATAGCTTATGTGCTTCTTCAAGCACTAAAGAAGCTCCCTCATGGCGGGCTACTTTTCCCATATGATCCAGATGAGTGTTCAGGAAGAAAAACTTTTTCCCGGATTCTTTATCTTTAAAGATACCCCAGGTAGCAACACGTTCGCAAGCTGCATCCCAGCCTTTTTTACCTACGGCATTCATATCTTCGGCCAACCAGAAATTACCACTGTCTTCAAGTTCGAAACGGTCTTTTTTATAGATAATCGGAGCATATTCACCTTTGGTCTTTCCATCTTCCCTACCAACACCGACATAGGCATATTCCGGCAGACGTGTCAAAAGATCCGTAAGCTGGTGATTCAATACTTCCTGCGCTCCAAAGATATCCGTATTATAAAATTTAACCAGATTAGCCGCTAAATCCTTTCGGTTACTCCACTGATTATCTCCGTCAGCATTCGTATCCATACGAATATTGAACGTCATTACCTTCAAAGGAGCAACCGGCTGTTTAGCCGACAAAAAGCCTGCAAACAATAATACAGACAGAATTGATTTTTTTAGAGTTCAGACAAAACAAAAGAGAGCACTTGTATAGATAC
>NZ_QTMM01000037.1:0-380 GCF_003635445.1 Parabacteroides sp. AF17-3
ATCATCCGGAGCTTCGGCATTGCCGAAACAACCTCCTTCTTCCGTATTGCAGTCCCTTCCTTTTACCGTTTGTCCCGGCAGTCCGTTGCTAACCCGTTCCCCCCTGTCACTTGTGGCAGGGAGATAGGAGTATGGTTTTGCTTGCAAAACCGTATGGCTTGTTTTACTTTCCGTACTGCCCTTTTCCTTGTTTTCTGCCTCCCCTAATGTGCTTTTTTCATAGCTCCATCTGAGATCCTTTGTTTTTGAACGGCAAATTTATTTCGGTGGATGGATACGAAAGAGTTCCGGTCTTCGCCCTTTGTCCCGAAAAAAATAACGCCGGACGGCTTCGCTGTCCCCAACATTTTTTGTCGTCCAAAACTTTTCTTAATCCCTCC
>NZ_QTMM01000037.1:390-8258 GCF_003635445.1 Parabacteroides sp. AF17-3
TTGTCGTCCAAAACTTTTCTTAATCCCTCCTTCCTTATTGTTGTGTGCCGTAAAAAAAAGGCTCATAAACTCAGATGGGGCATGAAAGCTCAAAAAAAAAGTCGGCAGAAAGAAAAGGCCATCCCGGAAAGGGGTTTAAAAAAAGGTCTTTAAATCTAGCTGAAGCATAAGTTTAATTTTAATAGATAAAAGACTATGGCACATCAGAGTAAATATCCTAGTTTAGACAGACAATGGCATAAGATGATGTTTTCTTTCTTTGAGTATCTTCCTATGCAATATCGGCAGGCAACGGAAAGAGAATGGCAAATTCGTAAGATGATATGGAGTTTTAAGGATGGAAAAGCTTATTTGAATATAGCTTGGATGATAGCGAATAAGTTACATCAAGTTTTTGGTGATGATGTTAAGAATATTGTTTTTGCTTGTGTTCCGGCTTCTTCCGCTGATAAGAATGAACTTCGTTATAAGGGGTTTGCTTCGGCTGTGTGTAAGTTTTCAGGTGCTATCAATGCGTATGAACATATACGTGTCAGTGGAGATCGTTTGGCTATTCACGAGAAATTTGACAGCAAGTCGCTTCAAAAAGTACAAGTGATAGAATTTGACAAGGACTTTTTTCGGGGTAAGAAAATCTTGGTATTTGACGATATTTTAACAAAAGGGTTTTCGTATGCTCGTTTCGCATGTCAGTTGGAAAAAATAGGAGGTGAGGTTTTGGGAGGTTTCTTTTTAGGTAAAACAGTTGTCCGTATGTTATAAGATGAAAGAAAAAGAGAGTTATATAGAGAAGCAGAAGGATATCTTTGGAGATACTACTTGGTTCACTTATCGTTATGAGGTGAATGGAATGGTGTATGAAACTTCGGCAGGTTCGTTGGATATATGTAGAAAGGCACGTGATAAATGGATGAAAATGATGTCCGTTGCTTTTACCGGTCATAGAACGATACGAACAAATAAATATGCTTTGTCCGTATCGTTGAATGAAGAGGTACGTTTCTGCTATGAGAATGGAATCCGTTTTTTCTATATTGGTTGTGCGGTTGGATTTGACATGATGGCTGCTCATACCGTACTTGAACAAAGGAAACAATATCCCGATATGGTTTTGGTGGCGGTTGTTCCTTATGTCGGGCAAGATGTGTATTTCAACAAAGAGGACAAACAGAGGTATGCTGATATTTTGCGCCAAGCCGACAAGGTGGTAGTTCTATCCGAATATTATTATGCCCAATGCTATGCCCACCGTAATGATTACATGATTTCACACGCCTGTAGGCTGATTGCCTATTGGGATGGAAAATCTGCCGGAGGAACTTCTTATACGTTTAACAAGGCACAAAAAAAGAAATTGGTGATATACAATCTGTTTTGATTCAGATTGTATATCGTTGTTTTCCAGCGGTATGATCAAACGTGGCGATGTCATACTGTCTGGTTGCTGTAAGTGCTAATACTTCCGATGCAAAAGAGAAAGACACAATAAATATGAAAAGCAATGATAGATGAATTTTACTTAATTGTTTTACCTTTGTAAAACATTAGTGTCCCATTAAAATTGGGACGAATTAAAAATTAAATAAACTTGGCCCATTTGGTCCGAATCGTTCTTTGTCATTTTGAAATTTAGTTTTATCAAAGAGGTCTCTCAGATGAGTCTTATCAGTCAATGAGATGCTCAGTATTTGTAACACTTCATATGTACTTCTGTTCAGTTGCATATCGTGTTGAATGATTGCCACCAAACAGTAAGCGCATATAGCAGCATATATCTGTATTCGAACAGCATTCTCTGTAGTTCCCCAAAATCTTTTGATTTTAAGGTGCTGCTTGAGCCATTTGAAAAACAGCTCTACCTGCCAGCGATTTTTATAAAGTTCAGCAACTTGAAGCGCAGATATATGCATCGCATTGGTTATGAATGTAAATTCTCGTTCTTGTTCTTCATCCCAATATTTAACCAATCTAAGTGGCTCTGGATAATATTGTTTAGGATAGAATCCTGTCAGAAATACACTTGCGTCTGAAAGCACATTCTTAGGCAGCCTACGTTTCCATTGGATGGATTTGTACCCGAGATTCTTTTTTGCTCTGACAACAAAGTAGGCTTCAATTTGATGAATTTTATACAGTATTTTGAAGTTGTTATAACCGCGGTCAAAGATGTAATAAGAGCTTGGTTCATAAGGAATTTCAATCATAACTTTAGAATCGTGTACGGATGCTTCCGTGATATGAAAGAATGCAGGAATCTGTGTTTCCACATCATATAATGTATGCACTTTGATACCACCTTTCTTTTTGCGGAATTTTGCCCACCAAAAGACTGAAAGGCACAGGTCAATAGTAGTCGAATCGAAAGCATAAACGTTACCGCCAAGTTTGAAAATATGATTAGCACACTTTTGTCGTGCTTCGCTAACCAGGTAGTAAGCATATTCTTCAAAGATGTGATAGTCTCTATCTTGATTTGCTCTTGCCAGCGATGACTTTGATACATTTTTACCCATTCCTAAATGATAACATTTGGAATGATGAGCTTCAAGAGCAACTATCAAATCTCGCAGACTTTCACGATTAGAAAGTTGACCAAACATCAAAGCAAGTAGTTGATTCCAGCAGGTGAAGTGCTTCACATATTTATCACCATCATACTTGGTGACTATGCGGTTAAACTTACTTCGATTCAGAAATGAAGCCAATTGAGCGAAAACGTATTTGTCTTGGAACATATGCCATCGGATTAATCTGATGCAAAGCTACAAATTCAAGTCCGTTCGCTCGGAAAATCGCTGTAACTAACTAAATTTCAAATATTTCAAAGAACTCTTTTAGATTTTAATGGGACAACAATGTTTGTAAAAGGTAAAACAATATGCGTTTTTCAGATACAGAGAACAATATGACCTTTTGCATAGGTGTGTGTTGGTTAGGAACTCCAAATATGGAGTCGTTGCAGAAAATAATGATGAACTTGAATATTATTGATAAGGATGGAAACAATGGAAGCTAATGAACTGATGCGATATGCCTATGAATTACTGCAAGGGCATTCGAATGAAGAATGTGCCCGAATATTAAGAGAAGTGGTGGCCGAGTGTCAGGTGTGTATAAAGAACTGTGAAGAAGGTGTTTTCGAAAATATGCTAAAGTAATAACAACAAGAATATGGAAATTACTCATAAAAATCAAGGAGAACTTGACTCAACCATGCTCCCATTCGTGATGAGAGAGCTGGTAGAACTGGTCATGAAGAAAAAGGCATTGCCTTTAGGCGATGCACTGTATTATATATATTCTTCCAAGTTGTATAAATCTTTGCTGGATAAGAGTACCAAGTTATGGTATTCAAGTACATTGTCGCTTTATGAAACATTGGAGAAGGAAAAAACAGAAGAAAAACGACGGTATAACGGTGACACGAAGATCCTGCTTTTCAAGATGTTCTGCATTGAGAATTATAGGGAGGAAAAGAAACAAAGTGCGGAAGAAACCTTGTTGTTGTTTTCGGACTATGGGGTTTTTGATTTTTTGGATGAGACTTTTGAAATGCTTCATACCCAAGACCCCGAATATATATTAGATACTATAACGACTTATATCAATAAAAGAAAATGAGACTATTTCATGGATCTACAGTTACCGTGAAACGCCCTAATATACAGAAAGGACGGAAGGCTACGGACTTTGGGAAGGGATTTTATACGACAACCAACTTTGAACAAGCAAAAAAATGGGCTTTGTTGAAGAAGAACAGGGAACAGAGCGAAAAAGCAATCGTCTCTGTTTATGAAGTTCCCGATGATATTCTTGATAGGGAATATCCGGTTCTTCGGTTTATGGGTGCGACAAAAGAATGGCTGGAGTTTGTTGTCAACAACCGCAGAGGAAGAGAAAACGGTGACTATGACCTAATAATGGGGCCTGTCGCAAATGACCAGTTATATGCGACAATTCGGCTTTATGAACAGAGAGTTGTTACGGCTGAAGCCGCTATTGAGATGCTGAAAGCGCATAAGTTGTTCAATCAGCTTTCATTTCATACGGTAACAGTCGCTTTGTTGTTGAAGTTTGTTGAATCAATTGAAGTGGGGTAAAGAATATGTGAAGTGAAAATAGGGGGAAGTTTATCCCCCAATGGTAAGGTTGTTTTTTGCGTCCACTTAGTTTTTTCCCACCCACCCTTTCAGCGGAGTGACTGCCCGGCAGTCTGTTGCTTACCCATATGTCCTAGCCTTTTAGGGCTGTAGATAGGTAGTTGGATATTTCGCTGCCAAATCGGCAGTCCGCTTCAATCGTTTGCTTGCTTTTCTCCGAGTGGAGCCTTTCTGCTTTTCCGGTGGTGTAATCTTCTTTTATTGGAAACAGGTGTAGTGGCTGTATGCCTGTGTGGTTATGTTCTCCCGCAGAATCCGCAAGTCAGTTCTTCCGTTGCAGCTTTTCATTTTATCGTGCAGTCACTTTTTTCGATACGTGGAATATGATATGCTTCATTCTTCGGCTTCATTTTTTTAAAAGGAATTGCAGATGTTTCTTCCGGTGTGTCGATAGGCGGCTGACCATCTTTTCGGGATGTGCCATGCTTGCTGTCTAACCGGTTGTTTTTTGCATCCTTTCCAAACCTGTTACTGATTTTCAAGTTTTGTCTTTTTCATATCATTTTTTAGGGAAGTCAAATCATTTTCCGTTGCAAATATAGATTGTTGCTAACCCCTTTTACGGGGATAAGGGGACGATTCACAAACACCACGTTGTTATTCGTCTGAAATCTTCCTTTTTTTGCCTTGCATAAAAAGCGTATTTAACCCGAATTATTTGCTGCCATCTTCACCAATAAAAAAGTTACAAATCTTCCTTTTTCCGGCCAGCATAAAAAGAGTATTTATATCTTTTTTCATGGTGTCCCCCAAAGCCAACAATCAGTTATTGCACTGTAAAATTGATTAATTAACTTCTAAAAAATCAGAGATATGAAAAAGATTGAAAATTCATTCGCAGTAACAGGCAGGATTTGTAGGGATGCAGAAATCCATTTATTCGAAATAGTAAAGGTTGCACACTTCTCTATTGTGGTCAGTCGCATAGGCAAGATAAATGAAGAAAAAACATTTGTTTCCTCTGTTATGAAAGTTGAAGCCTGGAGTAAGATGGAAGACCGCTATGCTTTTTGGATACTGCAAAAAGATGTACTGATTACCGTTGAAGGCTACTTTAAGCCGGAAGAATGGACGGATTCTAAAAGTGGGGAGAAACGTAACCGCATTGTGATGGTAGCTACTAAGTTCTACCCGACTCCGGAAAAATAAGAACCCCCGGACTAAAAAGAAAAAGCAATCAAACGATTGAAGCGGCACAAGGTCGCTTCAATCGTTTGCTAATGCGGCAGAAGATTATAAAAAAAGTGTTTCTTAATTTGGTGATTTTCAGATTTATCGGTATTTTTGTATCAAAAATGATACCTAAATATGTTTTTCTATGAAAAGATTATATGATACATATACAATATACGAATTTTCAGATGAATGTATTGTAAAGGAAATCTGCAAGAGAGTTAAGTCTATAAGACTTAGCTGCTGTTTTTCCCAGCAAGAATTTGCGGATAAGGCAGGAGTATCTATCGTTACTATTAAGAGAATAGAATCTTGTAAAGTAAGTGATATTGCCCTAAGTACATTGCTTAAGATTTTGCGTATAAGTGGAACTCTTGAAGGCGTTGTCGGTTTGGTTCCGGAACTTCCAGACTCCCCTTTCCTAATCAATGAAAAAACAGGTAAAAGAATACAAAGAATTAACGGTAAACGTAAGATGGTATGAAGAAAGAGCCGATTATAGTGAATGTATATCTGTGGGGGACTTGCATTGGCAAATTGAATTGGGACTTTGAAAAGCATTGTTCTGTATTCCAATTTACGGATGAATATAGGAAACAAGATTATGATATATGCCCTTCCACACACCCTAAGAGAACCCCTTTGTTTGCGTCTTTCTATGGGAATAAAGATAAATTATATCAAGGGCTTCCGGAATTTCTTGCAGATGCGCTTCCTGACAAATGGGGGGCTTCCCTATTTGACCAATGGCTCACGGATAATAATATAAAGGTTACGGAATCATTGCCTCTATTGAAGCTCTCTTATATTGGCAAGAGGGCTATGGGAGCATTGGAATTTGAACCGGAATTTAATGATGATGCCATCCATGAGTCAGTAAATATGTCATCATTGGCAACTTTGGCTTCTAAAATATATAATGATCGAGATGCTGCTGTCATATCACCGGAGGATAGCCTCACGATGAAAAAGTTGATATATCTTGGAACTTCTGCCGGTGGCATGCGCCCGAAGGCAGTGATTGCCTATAATCTCGAAACGGAAGAGTTTCGTTCCGGCCAGGTGGATTTGCCTGAAAATTTTAAGCAGTATATCATCAAATTTAAAGAAGCAGATGACTCTCCTACCACAGAGATAGAAATGGTATATAGCGAAATGGCAAAGGCGGCGGGAATCAACATGATGCCATGCTTCCTGAAAGAAATTGATGGAAGAAATCATTTCGTAACGGAAAGATTTGATCGTAAGAATGGAGAAAAGCTCTTTAGTCAGACCCTTGCGGCCATTATGCCGGGTGCAGATGATTATATGAAGCTGTGTTGGATAGCAGAGACTCTGAAACTTCCCCAGGAAGACAAAGATCAGATATTTATCAGAATGGTATTTAATTATGTCGCAGGTATATCCGATGATCATAATAAGAACATATCGTTTATCATGGATAAGGCAGGGGTATGGCGTTTATCACCTGCATATGATGTAATGTTCACGGCAAATACATGGGAAAATTCTTCAGCACACATTCATTCGATGGGCGTGATGGGCAAAAGGTCTGCCTTGACTACAAGTGATTTCGTCAACTTTGCCGAGGATTTTGTAGAGGAGCCCGAAAAGAAGATATTACAGGTGTTCGATGCTGTAAGCAAATTTCAATCGTTATGCGCCACGTATGGCATAGATAAGGCTATATTTGATAAAATCCAACATGTATTGGATGGATTGGTCACTGATGATTTGGATTTGCTGCAATTAACTTAAAGAACAGTAGATGGTGATAGTTGCTCCAGTCTTTTCTGGAACGGCTTTCTTTTCTTTTGAGATCTTTATACCCCTATTTGTTATTTTGGAGAAAGTCACATGTTTCCCACCCACCCTTTCAGCGGAGTGACTGTCCCCGTTTCAGGATTTCTCATAGTCACTCGCAGGCTCCGTGATTGTGTGAAATCCAGGAATGGGGAAGGCAAAGGAGAGAGGCATATCCGGTCTGCTTTCGGAGCTTCGGCCACATCGAGACAACCTCTTTCCGGCGGCTATGCCACTCTCCTTTTATTTGCCCGGCAGTCTGTTGCTTACCCATATGCCCCAGCCTTTTAGGGCTGTATATAGGTAGTCGGATATTTCGCCGCTAAATCGGCAGTCCGCTTCAATCGTTTGCTTGCTTTTCTCCGAGTGGATGCCTTTCTGTTTTTCCGGTTGTATAATCTTCTTTTTCCGGAAACAGTTGTAGTGGCTGTATGCCTGTATGGTTATGTTCTCCCCGCAGAATCCGCAAGTCTGTTCTTCCGTTGCAGCCTTTCATTTTATCGTGCAGTCACTTTTTTCGATACGTGGAATATTGTATGCTTCATTCTTCGGCTTCATTTTTTTAAAAGGAATTGCAGAGGTTTCTTCCGGTGTGTCGATAGGCGGCTGACCATATTTTCGGAATGTGCCATGCTTGCTGTCTGACCGGTTGTTTTTTGCATCCTTTCCAAACCTGTTGCTGATTTTCAAGTTTTGTCTTTTTCATATCATTTTTTAGGGAAGTCAAATCAT
>NZ_QTMM01000038.1:0-4338 GCF_003635445.1 Parabacteroides sp. AF17-3
CGGGTTACTCGATTTCCGGTCTGTCGCTGCCTCCGCCGCCCCCTTCG
Organism: Parabacteroides sp. AF17-3; assembly: GCF_003635445.1. NCBI lineage: Bacteria > Pseudomonadati > Bacteroidota > Bacteroidia > Bacteroidales > Tannerellaceae > Parabacteroides > Parabacteroides sp. AF17-3. The sequence continues at coordinate 48 of NZ_QTMM01000038.1, forward strand.
GAGCCGCTGCCTTCGTCTTCTTTCTTTTCGGTAGAGGTGAAGGCGACCAGCTTTTTGGTATTACGCAGGGACGCGCCGGGTGTGAAGATCACACGTGCCCCTTTCACGTCTGCCTGGGAGAACGACTTCTTGTCGCTTGCGCCGTTGCTAGACAACGAGAGGCGGAAATTACCGAACTCGCCTAACTGGACGATACGTCCTGCACGCAGCTCCATGTCGAGGATGAAATTAAGGTTATCCAATACCGCTTTTACGTCGGCGCTGGAAACGGTAGATCGCGCTCCGATCATGACACACAATGTATCCATGTCGGTATGCCCGTTGTAGTCCGGTATCGCATAAATTTTTTCCTGTGCTGCACCGCCTTTCAGGTCGGTCACTTTTCTTGTTACTAATTTGTAGCCCTGGGCCATCGTTAATAAATTGTTTTAAGGTTGATACTTTGTTGTTTCGTCTGATTGACAATGCAAAGTTACGACCGGTCGGATAGGCGGAGTTGAGTTGTGTGCAGATAGATGGCATTAAATGAATTTTATGATTTGTTTTGGCTATCTGAAGTTACTTTAAAGCACTCAGGTCAAATTGAGTTAAAATAGTTTGTGCAAATACAATATAGTGTAATTATTTAAAATAAATTATGTTTATAAATAATTTGTTACTATATTTGAGTGTAATGTAAATTTATATATTGATATGCGTAATTATGTAATAATACTTTGCTTACTATTTATTTTGTTTTCATCATGTGAAAATGATACGGAAATGATTAATGATTTTTCTGTCAATTTTGTTCATTTGAATGATAATAGAGGGATTGTAGGAAAAGAAATGTTATGTACTCTAAATATTGAAGGAATCAATGAAGATGACGATGAAATATATGCTTCGTATTTAATAGAAGGAGGAATTGGAACTATCTTTATAAATGAAGATGGTTATGAACAAAATCAAGAGTTTAATTTAAAATCTCTTTATAAGAAAAAACTCTCATTTGTTTATTTACCAAAAGTAGAAGGAGTACACTCTCTAACCTTTTTAATAAGGAAGCAGTTAAAAGGTCAAGTTTTAGAACGTTATTCATGTATTGATTTAAAAGTAGAGGGAATAAAAACAATTATATCTGATCTTGAATCTGATGTAGATATAGGAAATACTACTCAATTTATTTTATCAATAGATGTAGATATGAAAGTCTTTTGTAAAGCTCGTTTTCTAAAAGGAAAAGGAAGTATTGAAATTGCAAATACAGATGTTGTCGAAAATGAAGTGTTATTGAAAAAAAATAATAAAGTATTATTGACTTCGGAATCTGTTGGTGAATGTAGAGTTGCGTTTGATATATCAGGAGTGTATGGACGACCTATTAGGAGTATAGTAGTTATAAATGTTGTAAAGAGATAGAAATGCTTTCTTTTTTGTGGTAATGATTATATGTGTTTACTATCATTATAGATGAAGGTTTGATGTATGCAATTGATGTTGTAAATGGGATAATAATAAACATAGGTATTAATATTAAAAAATTAAGTATTATGAAGACATTATTAAAATTATCATTGCTTTTATTTGTATCATTAGTATTGTTCTCATGCCAAAAAGAGAATGAAGAAATTGATATAATGTGTGATGCCTCAAATCTGGAACTTCTGCAGACTAAAAGTGTTAAATCACATTTTTATGGGAATAGTTTTTTAGCACAATTAAATGCTATTCCAGTCCATATTTTTTACGAACAAGGGGCAATTGCAGCAACAAAAAAATTCTTTGGTTGTTCCTCTAAAGATAGTTATGACCTAGTAGCTTCTAATGAAGATGATGGTTCTGGAAGGCAAAGATGGTTAATTACAAAACATATTGCAGGATCTTCAACAGAGTGGGGAATTGAGGTGCTTGGAGGATATCAATCAGGAAGAAAGTATTTGTCTGACTATCCGTTGCCTCCAAATGCAGGAATTGATCCATTTCCATGTATGCATAATCAACAAATTTTTTCGCATGGATATTGGAATATTGAGTTCCATGATCAGAAATGGTACATATGGAGAAACGGTAAACCAATGTATTATATATATAATGCCTCATGGGGAGGATCTAATTTTAAATATTTGAATAGTACTAATCCGTATGATAATTTGGGTGCAGGTTTTCTTATTTATCCTGTAGAAAAGTTTAACTTGCAGAGTGTTGATTATTCGATAATTGATGGTCAAGCTAATGCTACACCGGTAGTTGTATTTTTAACATCACGTCCACTTATAAATGATACACCTTATGAAGCAGAAAGAACAGCTCAACTTATAGAAAGTTATAGTTATACATCTCATTTTTCACAAACTGAAGGGCTTTTAATTTCAGAAACTATAACAGTTGGGGCTGGTCTTAATGTAACTGTACCTATAATAAATGTGGGATTGAATGGAAAAATTGAAACTACCAAGAGGACTGATCATAGTTATTCTTTCACAACAGGAAAAAATGAAAGTTTTGATTTTAACTTTAATCAAACTATTAAACAAGTTTTACCCCCAAATACAACTATAATTGCTTGGTTGGAAGCGAAAAAATATAGTTTTGATACAAGATATGCTGGTGAATTTGTTGGTGAACAAAGCCGAAAAGTGATAAAGTTGAATGGAAATTGGAATGGAGTACAGTATTATGAGGTGGCAGTAAAACTTTCTACTCCTGAAGGAAAAGTGTTAGGAACTGTTGATTCAAAAGGTAATTATAAGGCTGCTAACTCTATTGAATATATTGATATTCAAAAAGCAAATACAATGATTCAACAATATAATCTTGAAAAAACATCTAAGAGTTCTATAATTAAATGACAAATGTTATTGAGATATTAAATGTTATTAAATAAACTTTGATACCTATGCGTTTTGATGTAAATAATGAATATTTATAGTAGAAAAGGAGCAATTTCATATTTTGAGATAACTCCTTTTCTTTTGTGCTTTTTTGAATAAGGTAAAAATTATATTTTTTGTTTTATTATAAATAAATGAAATAATACTTTTAGTAATAGTGCTATAGTACTATTATATTTACAATAACTATTATTATTGAAATAGTTAATCCGAGTCCATTTTCAATTTCTCCCGGATGAAATTTGATTTTCTTCCGAAAGAAATTGTTTTTTCTCCCGGATAGCAGTTTTTCCCTAGAGGGAAGAGATGTTTTTATTATTTATAAAATATACAACAACTAACTATTTATGATATAGTAACAATTAAGATAATAAATATATTGAATATTTTAAATGAACGTGTACATACTATTAATATATGACAAGTTAAATAAAAGTTAATATGAAAATAAAGTCTTGAATTATAATCCTAATATGAAATATTATACTTACATTTGCCATTGTAAGATTTACCGAAGAAGAAACTATGAAGATGATTAATCTTACCTTAAATAATTTTTAATTTTTAAATTAATAACCTTACATCGTGAAGAAAAAAGAAATCTTAACGACGAAACAGAACAATCTGATTGTTGCTGTTCAAAGTGGAGTCAGCGTACTCGAACAAAACGCCAACCTGAGTCTTAACTGTCTGTCGATGGGGCGCCGATTGATCGAACAGATTGGAAAAGAAGGAGGAATGAACGAAGCCTTAGCCGCCGAAGCCGACCGCTATGTAACCCTGTGCCGAAGCTACATGCTGCGCATGAACAGCGACCGCAAGCCTTTCACCCAACAACTTACGGAAGTGCAAAAGCAATTCGTTTCTCAGGAAAACAATATTGATCCGACTAAAAACGGTACGCCGGCTAACGTACTTACTGCGATGCTCAACAGTTGGTTGATGAAGCAGAAACGTGATGCCGAAGAAGCGGAACTGCGTTTACAGGCTAATTTTCAACGCACGGAAAAACGTATTGCCGGACGTGATGATCTGGATGAGGCGCAGAAAGCCGTAATCCTCGAACGTGCCGAAGGTCGCCTGCAATCGGGGCGTGTTTCTCTGAAAATGAATGAAATAGCAACCGAACTCGTTCCCGTAGTGACCGAACCGGACGGTTATATTGACCTCTTGCGCTTTTGGTGGCAGGAGCTCGGCCGAAACCTGCCCGACAGCGACCTGGAACGCATTTTCCGTCCGATGCTGTCGTATGCCCGCAAGCAGGCCCGCAAAGGGGTGAAAGTGGAAAGCGTTTATGTAGAATACCGCGAGGAACCGAAAGGGGTACGGGCGGCGTGAATTTAAAAAAAATTGAGCTATTTGTTTATAGTGCCGGGAGTAACCAATTCCCCTCTTGAGAGGGGATAAGGGGTGTGTTA
>NZ_QTMM01000039.1:0-2490 GCF_003635445.1 Parabacteroides sp. AF17-3
ATCATAAGTAGGCTAAGCACCCAACGCCTTGCCATATTTCTATGGTAGGTTTTCAAATACTCGCCCCCGAACCGGACTTACACGTCTCCGTGTATCCGGCTCTCCATTAAAGAGTCAGTCTATACTACCTGAATGAACCTTGAGGTGGCAACTTCGACATAAGGCTATGGTTTTTCTACGTCTTGCAATCATTAGCTTGTCGGCATATCCTTTGCCGTCCAACACTTTTAGTTTGCGAACGTGGTGCATATCCAAATTACCAGTTGCTCCGCATATCTCACATTTCTCAGCTTTGAGCCTATCAATGAGGCTTGTGCTATTGGCGTGATAAACTACGGTAGCATTGTCAAGATTATCGCCTATTTCAGGTTTTCTTCTTGCGAAACTTTCGTTGTAAAAGGTCTGTTGCTTCTCTCTTCCCTTACTGTCTTTATACTGTATAGTAAATAAGCCGTCTTTCATATACTTATTGGCAATTTTAGTAACCTTACTTTTGTATTTACCAGCAAACGTTTTATACATACTGTACTCCATAATGTACTTGTAGGTGTTGAGCAGAGAACTGTTGTTTGCAATCGCATAGTAGTTGTGGAATCCTCTAATCGTGTAGTTATACTTTTGGAGGATTTCCAAATCATCGTTACAGATACTTTTTCTATGCTCCCTCGGTTTCCATTGCTCTTTTCCGTTGTGGGTCTTTATCTCCAGCACTCCGAAATCGAGTAATTTCTTCTTAATGGTTTCCATAGAAATTCTCAATAGAACTTTCTTGTTATATACCCTTGACAACCTGCCTGTGTTATCTCTTTTAGCAAGGTTAGAGCGGTTTACTAAGACCTCATATCCAAGAAATTTCGCTGCTTTTTGACTGTGGGTAATCAGTGTTTTATCGTCCGATAGTTCGAGTTTCAATTCGGATTCAAGAAAATTCTTAATATCTTCTTTGATTCTTTGGCTATCTTCCTTACTACCAATCACACCAATCAGAAAATCATCAGCATACCTCACATACTTGAGCCTTTTGTAACCGTTGTCCATTTCGTCAAAACTAGGTATCTGCAATCTTGTTCTGTCAATAACTTTGAGTTGTTCTACAACTTTTTTGCGTTCGCTCTCATCTTTTACCGTTTTAAGTTTCTGCATAGCCACCTTCTTCTGAAAATCAAGACTTCTGCGCCCCTCGAAAGGTTTGCGAGTCGCTGTGACTCCCACATCAAATCTCTTGATGTATTCCATTACAAACTTATCGAGTCGGTCTAAATAGATATTAGCCAAAATAGGACTAACGATTCCGCCTTGCGGAGTACCGCTGAAAGTGTTATGGAACGTCCAATCTTCGAGATAACCTGCGTTTAGAAATTTCCTTATTAGTCGGAGAAAACGCTCATCTGAGATACGTTCTGCGAGTATACCAATCAATATTTCGTGATTGATGTTGTCGAAGAATCCTTTAATGTCTCCCTCAATGAACCATTTTGTTCCTGTGAATGTCTTTTGAATCTTATTGAGTGCGGTATGACAACTCCGTTTGGGTCTGAAACCGTGTGAGCAGTCTTGAAATTGCCCCTCATAAATGGCTTCGAGAATCATTCGTGTTACCTCTTGTACTAACTTATCATCAAAAGATGGGATTCCCAGCGGTCGCATCTTCCCGTTTTTCTTTGGGATATACACCCGCCTAGCAGGTTTTGGTTGATATGTCTCCTCTCGGAGCAAGTCAATCAAATCAGCAATCCGAGTTAAACTCATACCGTCTATTGTTTTCCCGTCAGAGCCTTCAGTCATATTACCTTCCTTTGCATAAATGCGTTGGTAGGCAACATAATACATCTCCTCGTTGAACAGTATTCGATACAGTCGCTCGAACTTGTAATTTACTTGCGGACTATGCTTTGATAGACCGTTTAATACTTTCTTTGAACTTCTCATAATGTCTCGCACATTTTTCTAAAATTGTATTAAACCTTTAACTGCTTCCCTTTGCCATGTACAAGGCTTTCCCTTGCTCAGACTACTACGGAAGCTCCGTTACCATGTCGGATATTCAGAGGCTAAACCTCATAGCCTTACGGCATTCCGAGTTAGGTAATCCCCGTTTAGCTGTGTAGTAACAACAGCGTGATAGATTGTCGGATATGGTTTCCACCCTTTACCATTGCCAATGGTTGCGTTACGATAATTTCCAGCTTCTGCTATTCATCTTCTATATCAGAAGTATCGTAATATGACGAGTTTAGCTATCTTACGTCAAAGTCTCTACAACGACCACTTAGGTTGCCATTTAATCAATTAGGATTTTATCCTCGTATCTATCTTTCATCTCATCATTCAGTCGCAAAGTTGATAGCTCTCTGACTTATGACTTTCCCAACATGCTACACTCCCTGCCGTCTTTCGTTGGACAGATAAGTCGGGCGATGATAGGTTTTGGAAAACTTACCTAATGCCTTGCAATCAGCATATTTACTACACAGCCTCTACGGGCGCACA